>JAERML010000240.1 GCA_016844425.1 Bacteroidota bacterium | reverse complement strand
TTTTCTTCTGCTGCTTTTTGATCCAACCGAGTTTCGAAATAGCAAAGACCCGGATTGTATCCAAGTTCATTCGCAGCGGAGCCGAAATGCGCACCCTCCCCGTTGGTGGATGGACGCTGAGATGCACGTTCTTGATGTCCTTTTTCACCACGTCCAGAGAAATATCACCGAGGTCAATCTTTGCAACCATCAGTACTCTCTTTGCTTTTCAATTATCAAAAAGATTCTCTCTACCTCCGCCTTGTCATGTAAGACCTCGTTCAGCGCTGCTTTGATAACGAGCTCACGCGGCTGGTTGCCTCGCCACTCGTCAGGCCTTACTCGCTTTACGGCTTCGTCTACCCTGATCGCCAGCGCCTCGTCTTTGTTCAAGTTGTTGTACAGGGCACGCCTTCCCGGTGTGTTCAGTGTGTCGGGAGTTCCATCTGCCTGGCCGGATTCCACCCTCTTGGCGAGTTCGGCAATCCGCTTCAGGTACTCCTCATATTCAATAGCTTTCGCCTTACGCGCTGCGATGATTTCATCCAACAATGTTGACATCTTCTCATAGTACGCAGGATCGCTCAGGTGTTCCTTGATGATCTTGCGCCGGACGTTGTTTTCGATTGTCTCTGCAATTGCGCTCTTGTTTCCCTTCAGTCCGCCGAGTTGAGATGTGATGGCGTGGGCAATGCCGGTCTTCACGATCAGGTCCAGCAGACTCATGTTGTCGAACGGCGAGATTGTTCTCGGCTCATCAGCTTCGATGTAGGTGTCGATTAGGTGCCGCATGTCGGCTTCATACGTCTTCAAGTCCAATGTCTCACCGCTTGCCCGTCGGACAATCTCCCGCATATCCAGATAATGATTGAGCTGTCTTTTGATGCGATTGATGTCGCTCTCAGCATACCCTGCTGCGTCCAGTTCGTCAGCAATATTTGCATACGCGCGCACCAATGAGACAGTCGCTTTGTAGAGTGCTACTCGCTGTGGTTCCCGCTCTTTCAGGTCGGACGGAATCTCAGTGTTGCCGCAGAAATAGTGAATGTGCTCGAGTTCGCCATTCGGCGGCTCTACCGGCTCGCAAAGGAGAACAAGAGCTTCGACTGCATTATCAAGCCGTTCCTTCCCATTCTTCAGCCGGTCTTTGAGTAATATCTCGGGGTCTGATCCGCCTGCGCTGTAATCGAGCTCGGAGGTGTAGACTGCAATGGCGTTCTCGACTTTTTTGAACAAATCCTTGTAGTCCACGACGTAGCCGAAATCCTTGTCTTCGCCATCAAGACGATTGGTACGGCAGATTGCTTGAAACAATCCGTGGTCTTGCATGGACTTGTCGATGTACAGGTAGGTACATGGTGGCGAGTCGAATCCGGTCAGCAGTTTGTCCACCACGACAAGAAGCCTCATGTTTGCCGGTTCCTTGACGAAGAGCGCTTTAGCCTGGTCTTCGTAGGTCTCTGTCTTTGTCATTCCCGGCTTGGGGTCGACATCTTCGAGCAACTCTCTGTACGTGTTGTAGATGAACTCCTTGTCAGTTTCTGTATTCGCGCCGGTATCCTCCAGCGTTATGTCTCGTGCCTGAGGGTTGTAAGAGGTTACGACCGCGCACTTCTGTTTGAGCGGAGTCTTCTGGAAGAGAGTGAAGTACTTGCACGCCTCGTATATCGACGACGCAACAAGAATGGCATTACCGTGTCCGCTACTCAATCGGGGACGTTTTCTGAAATCACGAATAATATCTTGAATCACCTTTCTCATGCGAGACTCAGAACTCAACACAACCTGCAACGTGCCCCACTGCCTCTTCAGCTCTTCTTGCTGCCAATCATTCAAGTCCTTCGATACAATTTCAAACCATTCATCCACACTTTCCTGGGATGTAAGGCGCTGGTCAATATCCCGCGCTTCATACACGAGATCAAGGACTACCCCGTCCTCGACGCCTTCATTGAACTTGTAAGTATGGATGTAACTGCCAAACACCTCAAGAGTGGTCTTACTGTCCTGCTTTAATAAAGGCGTCCCGGTGAAACCGATGAAGACTGCGTTCTGCATGATCGCTTTCATCGCACGGTGCAGTTTCCCACTTTGAGTTCGGTGGCACTCATCAACAAACACAAACACTTCTCCCACCGTTTTGCTTGGCTGCGATTCCAGTTCTTTGATGAACTCATCGAAGTTGTCCACATCCCGCTTACCGAACTTGTGTATCAACGAACAGAGAAGCCGTGGCGTTGCCTGACCAAGATGGCTCATCAGGTCACGCCCGCTGCTTGTGCGATAGATTTTCTCTCCAGCTTCAGTGAACACCCGTTCAATCTGTTTATCGAGTTCATCACGGTCGGTCATGATGGCTACGCGGGCGTGAGGATTGTTCTCCAGAATCCATTTCGCCAGCATCACCATCACGATGCTCTTGCCGCTTCCTTGGGTATGCCAGATGATACCGCCTTGGCGACGCTTGACCTGCTCTTGTGCCGCTTTGACTCCGAAATACTGATGCACGCGTGGCAGCTTCTTTATGCCGCCATCGAACAGCACGAAGTCGTACATCAGTTCAATCAGCCGATCCTTACGGCACATCTTGAGCAGGTACTTGTCCAGCTTGAATCGGGTGTTGTCTTCCTCATCCTCTTTCCATTTTAGGAAGTACTTTTCCTGTGTACCGATGGCACCAAACCGCAATCCCTCGGAGTCGTTACCTGCAAAGACAATCTGTACAGTACTGAAAAACCACTCGTTGAACTCCGGCTTCTGGTTGGATAGCAACTGCCGGATTCCGTCGCCAATTGAAACACGACTGTTCTTCAGTTCGATCACACAGACGGCTATTCCATTCACATAGAGGACAATATCAGGCCGCCGCTCGTGGTTGCCAAGGAGTGTTACTTCTTCAGCGATGACGAAGTCGTTTTTCTCAGGCTCTTGCCAGTTGATGAGATGGACCGTTTCCGTAACCTTGCCTGCCTCGACCTTCACAGGCACGCCATAACGGAGGAGAGTGTACACTACTTTGTTGTTACCGTAGAGGCCGCGGCTGCTGTTATCTGCCTCTTTGCGGAGTTTGTAAATGGCGGTGTTGATTTGCTCGGGAGTGTATCCGTTGCGTTTCAGGTGTGCGATGAGCAAGCCTTCGTCAATGTTGCTGTTGTCGTCATAATCGGAACGATCACCGACGTAGCGATACCCAAGCTCGTCGCGGAGGAGAGCGATTACCCGCTCTTGTGTTGCACGTTCCGGTTTTCCAATATCGCTCATTTCAGGGTCTTCCTTTTCTCAGCGTTGCCAGCAATGCAGCGCCTTTGGCAGTCAAACGGTATTTTTGCAATCGGC
>JAERML010000239.1 GCA_016844425.1 Bacteroidota bacterium | reverse complement strand
CCGCAAGCACAAGAACTTTCCTCAATTCTCGTGGATGAAGAACAGCCTTCGCAACTCTACGCTGGCCTCACGAGCGGAGCAGTGTATCTCTCTACAAATCGTGGGGCAAGCTGGAAGGCCATCTCTGTCGTTCGGAGCGCTACACCCATTCACCGGTTGGTTCAACATCCGGCAGACCCGAATCGTCTGTACGCCGCAACAGGAGCCGGGCTGTTTGTAAGTTCCGATCGCGGCAGGGCCTGGAACTCAATTCCTGTGGCTGGCGAACGGGCATGTCTTTCACTTGCCATCGAACCATTCAACACCTCCACAATGTATGCGGGCATCTCCGGATTGGGTGTTCTCAAAACGTCAGACGCAGGCGCGACGTGGAGACTGTCAGCCGCCGGAATCGATTCCATACTCCTCGGTCAAACGGAAGTCCATGATATCAGGATCGATCCGACCAATCCGGAACGCATCGTCGCCGCCCTCTCCGGCATTGGCGTTGTTGCCTCTGCGAACGGAGGAGCAACGTGGGCCCGTCTCACGGAGGTCATTGCATCTGTAGGTGTTACCCCGACACAAATTCTCATTCATCCCAAAACCTCCGGCACGATGGTTCTGGGGATGAGCGGTGGTACGCTGTACATCTCGCGCGACGGCGGTGCAACGTGGAGCCCGACAAGATTTGGCACCGGTGGCAACTCACCCGTATCCCTCGCGTTCCATCCGGGAAACAACGACGTGGTCTATGCCGCAACTGAGAGTGAAGTGCTTATCTCTTCCGACTTCGGGACAACCTGGAAGACCCTTTCTGGAAAGCTTCCCCGTCTCGCGACATCGCTCTCCGTCTCGCCGGAAAAAACAAACGCAACGATCTACATATATGGCCAGGGCCTTGGCCTTCAACGTTCCACTGACGATGGCAAATCCTGGTTGAACGCGGACAACGGTCTTGGAGGTTCCACAGTAACGTCTATCGTCGCGTCACGCAACAATCAAAACATCTACGCCGTGGTGGGAACGGGTGTTTATAAGCTGACGGCCGGGGCATCCGGGTGGGTGTCGGCAAGCAATGGCCTGACCGGCGGTACCATCACCTCACTTGCCGTCGACACAGATTCAATGTCGTTTGCCTACGCGTCCACACAGAACGGTTTGTTCAAGACGACGAACAATGGCGGTGTCTGGTTCTCTGCATCCCAGTTGATGCACGGTCGTCCCATTGCACATCTCGAGACACATCCGATTATCGGAACAAGGATGTTTCTCTCGAACGGGGACGGCCTTTTTGTCTCGACCGACCGCGGGCAGACATGGAAGCCGACCCGCCCCCTGGACGGACGGTATGCGATCAACACACTGACGTTTTCACCAACCAATGCGGGACTCATCTTTGGCGCCACCAACAACCAGGCGGTGATTACAACGACTGACGGTGGTTTCAAATGGGAATCGACCCGGTACGGCCTCGCGGAGAATGACGTTCGAGGCGTCACCATCGACATAAGCAATAACCAGGTTGCCTACACATGGACGGCCCGGGGAGACGGATTCCGCTCCACAAACGGAGGCATCGTCTGGGATCGATACACGCCACCATGGAACCCCGGGGAACGCTCTGCCATTGCCATCGACAAATACCGTCCTTCAACGGCCGTTGCGATCGTCGAACAAAAGCGACTCTATTACACCGCGAATGCCGGCGCCACATGGATGGAGATTCCTTTCAAACCGTTGGATGGAGATATCGAAACACTCTACTGGTCTTCACGCGCAGGAACCCTCTACGTGGGGATGAAGAATCTGGGTGTCTATCGATTGGTTATTGCCCCGTATTTGAAACGGCGATTCGGGGAATAGAGTGAGAGGACTCCTCGTTGCTGTTGCTCTTGCCGGCACTGTTCTTTGGCTACCCTCGCACCTTTTCTCTCAATCATACGGCGAACGTGATACCGACTTCCGGGTATCTCTCTCTCGCAGAAGTGAGCCTCCATCCGGTCTTGAAGCCACCATTGTTACCACCAACATCTATCCCTGTGAAGGGTACACCATCCGGTCAGGGGTCACATGGGAAAAGGACACTATAAGCCTTCACCTCTACGGTTTCGTCAGACCATCGCCATGCATTCAAAGCGGGAGTGAGGCCACAGGAACGGCTTTCGTCGGGACCGTCCGCGATTCCACGTTTTTCTTTCGGATCACGTACCGAGGCGAAAGCGACCTTCATAAGGTGGTTGTCCGAAAAACAAGATTATCCGTGACTCCCATTCGCTCCACATTCACCGAACTCAGAGGATTCTAGCTCATGTACCAACCATCACGATCATACCTTGTCGTGTACGGTTTCGGATTTCACAGTGTTGTCGGACAGGGACGTTCGACCCACGCAAGGAATAACTTCAGCTACTGAATCTGCGCGTGGTGCCGACCGTCTCTGGTCCGCAACTGGAATCGGCCCTTATCCTGTTCTTGATGTTGCTTTCTTAATCGGACGGGGGACGTCCGACCCACGCTGGCCGGCAGTTTGCTTTTCAGGGTCTCTCTTCCCTATCTTGTCCTCCACCAATCCTGCGGCCAACACAACCATTCCACCGAGGATACACTATGCCGTTCACCCACATCATCCTGACAAAGCAGGAGAAATACGCCATCGTCCAGTTCAATCGACCGGAAGTGTTGAACGCGCTCAACATGAAGTTGATGGAGGAATTGGTGGATGCGCTGGAGTCCCTCGATAAGGATGTCGAGGTCCGCTGCATCATTCTCACCGGCAACGAAAAGGCGTTCGCCGCGGGAGCCGACATCAAGGAGATGGCGGATTCATCTGCGATCGAAATGCTGACGAGAGACCAGTTTGCGCGGTGGGATAGAATCCGGAAGATCAAGAAACCGATCATTGCAGCGGTCAGCGGATTTGCCCTGGGTGGAGGTTGCGAGTTGGTGATGACCTGTGATATGGTGGTGGCTTCCGAGACGGCAAAGTTCGGCCAGCCGGAAATCAACATCGGCGTCATTCCCGGAGCGGGAGGAACCCAACGGCTGACGCGTGCAGTTGGAAAGGTGAAGGCCATGGAGATGATATTGACCGGACGGATGATCTCCGCCGATGAGGCACTTCGCTGGGGGCTCATCAACAAGGTCGTCCCGGTCGAATCGTATCTCGAGGAAGCAAAGGCATGGGCAAAGGAGATCGCTTCGAAGCCTCCCGTGGCCGTGAGGCTTGCCAAGGAATCGGTTCTCAAGGCGTTCGACACGACGATAGAAGGAGGACTGGAGTTCGAGAGAAAAAATTTCTATCTCCTCTTCGCTTCGGATGACCAGAAAGAAGGGATGAAGGC
>JAERML010000039.1 GCA_016844425.1 Bacteroidota bacterium | reverse complement strand
TCCGATGAAGGGTTCTTTCAGCAGTCGGAGCTTTCCTGACGGAGTCCAGAGTCTTGAGGCGAGGAATGCGCCCGGTGACATCGGGAGACAATGCAGTCTTCCGTTGCGGAGAATGAACCGTTTGTTGGAAACGGGGTTCGCATATCTCAGTTCGTCCTTAAGGCCAATCGCATCAGTCATCCGGCCGAACAGGGGCGTTGTTTCCAGCGCGCTATTCTGGCCGGTCTCCACCAGCCAACCACCGTCCTGAAGCGTCCTCATGGTCCCCCCTGGCCAGGCTTCCTTTTCCAGCACCACCACGTCAACGCCTGAAGTGTGCAACCACCACGCAACGGTCAATCCTGAAATCCCTGCACCAACGACAACAACTTTTCCGCTCATCCTCCCACCTTCTGCAGCACAAGATCAGCAAGCGCCTGCACGAAGAACGGATTGGTGTTCAACGCCGGGCTCATATCGAAATACTTGATGCCAAGGTGCTTTGCCTCTTCTCTGCATTCGATGTTGATTTCCCACAGAGTCTCGCTGTGATCGGAAACGAAAGCGATGGGGGTGACAATCACATGGGAGACCCCCTCCTTTGCCAGACGTTCAACAGTATCATTGAGGGATGGTTCGAGCCATTTCTCAGGACCCACTTTGCTCTGGTAACAGAGATGATTGGGAAGCCCGAACTCACCCTGTCTCACAACCGCGTTATACGTCCGGACGATGTGTTCTTGGTATGGATCCCCGCTGTTTACGAGTTTCACCGGTGTCCCATGGGCGCTGAACACGAGATGGACTTTCCCCCTGTCAGATGCAGGAACTCTTCGCAGCGCAATTCCAATGTTCCTCACCAATGCCTGGATGTACATGGGATGGTCACAGTATTCCTCGACCAGCTTCACATCGAATCCATTTCCAGAGAGCACCCTGTTCCATTCGTTCACGCTCGACCCTGTGGTGGTCCTGGAATAATGGGGATACAATGGGAGAAGGACTACTTTCCGGATCCCGCGATGGCGCAACTCGGCGACTGCCTCCTCCGTGAATGGCTTCCAATAGCGCATCGCAATCGCAACCTTGGCGTTGAGTCTCCCTTGGAGCGCCTGTTCAAGCGCTTTCGCCTGGCGCACAGTCAACTTGAGAATGGGTGATCTGCGCCCAATGCGTTTGTAGAACTTCTGCACCTTCGGGGCGCGTTTGCGCGAAATGAAGCGCGCCAGCGGTTTTCGAAAAAGAAACGCCATCGGTAGATCGATGATATCCGGATCGCAGAAGAGATTGTAGAGAAACGGCTCGACACTCTCCAGAGAATCCGGTCCTCCCAATTGGAGCAATACGATTCCGACTGGGTCATTGTTCATGGTTCAAGCGTATTCGTCTCGTGTTATCGCTTCGCTTCATCCAGCACACGTCGCACGACCGCAGCAAACTCCTCCGCACGGTACGGCTTCTGGACAAACGCCTTGACTCCTTGCGCCATCATCTCACGCGCGCGCTCATCTTCCGCATAGCCTGTGGAGAGGATGGTCTGCACATCCGGGTTCTGATCTTTCAAACGGATAAATACTTCCCGACCATCCAACCCGGGCATCGCCATATCGAGAATGATGAGGTCAATTGATGCCCTGTTCGCAGCATAGATGTTAAGCGCCTCTTGACCGTTGCTTGCTTCCAACACTGTGTAGCCTTTCGAGCCAAGAAGGTCCTTAGCCAGCATTCTAATCATGTCCTCATCGTCCACCACAAGGACTGTCTCATTCCCCCCACGGGCTGTTTGCGGACGGTGGTCAACCCTGATGGCCTTCTCAACAACGGCAGGGAGATAGACCGTAAACGAAGTTCCCGAGCCAATCTCACTTTGCACATCGACATAACCGCCGTGATTCTTGATGATACCATAGACCGTGGCAAGCCCTAACCCCGTCCCTTTTCCCTTTTCCTTCGTGGTGAAGAACGGCTCAAAAATCCTCGCCATAATTGCCTTATCGATTCCAATGCCGCTGTCCGCGACCGTTGCACGAACAAATCTCGACTTTTTGAGGTTTGGTTGAGAGCGTAGAAAATCATCTGGCTCGTCCTGAACGGCGGTACGAATCACCAACTTGCCACCTCCCGGCATGGCATCTCTCGCATTGACACACAGGTTCATCAACACCTGTTGCATCTGTCCTGCGTCTGCCTCGATCGCAGGCAATGGCTTCGTTAATAGCTCTTCGACCACAATGCTCTTCTCGAGCGAGCCGCGCAACAGGCGCAGGGTCTCCTCCACCACCACATTCAGATCAATGGGCCGTACATCATACTTTCCTCCACGCGCAAACGCGAGAAGTTGGGAGGTTAACTCTGCTGCACGGAGGGCCGACCTCTCGATTGTCTCCAGGTGCGAATAAATCTTCTCATCTTTGTTCATTCCGGTCTTGAGATACGATGCATAACCAAGAATGCCGCCCAGAATGTTGTTGAAGTCGTGGGCGATTCCTCCTGCCAACAATCCAATGCTCTCCATTTTCTGGGACTGGAAGAGCTGCTCTTCAAGTTTCCGCTTGTCTGTGACATCTTCAATCATCACAACGACGTTGACGATATTGGCGTTCCGGTCGAATACGGGAAACAAACGAGCGTGGATCGTACGATCCGTGGCGGCATGAGGTTGGTTTGGATCCGCCAGCTTCGGGTCAAGAGAGAATGCTGGAATATCCACCGTTTCCCCTTTGAAGGCGTCCTCCACAAAGCTCCGGAGATCCCATCCGTGGAGAAACCCCGATTGGCGGACGTTCAACTTGCCAATGATCTCTTCCTTGTTCTCGACACCGATGAAACGCATCATGGCTTCATTCACGTCAACAAGATTTCCTTCCGGGTCAAAGACTTCGACCGCAAGAGGAATTTGCGCAAGGATACGGTTGAGAAAACCGTGCGATTCAATGATCGCATCCTCGAGTCGCTTCCTGTCGGTCACGTCACGAAATGTTCCGTCGTATCGAACGATGGTGCCGTCGGCATCCACCAGCATACTGCCCGATCCTTCGATGTAGAAAGTTGTGTCGTCTTTTCGCCGGGCAAGAAATTCAAAGTCCTCCACAAACCCGTTCTTGTTGAGGGCCTCCAGCAGGCGGAGACGATCTTCGGGACGAACGTAGAGATCCGGCCAGCGCACGCCCGAGGTGAACACTTCCTCTGGTGATCGGTAACCGAGAATCGATGCACCCGCTTTGTTGATGCGGACCAACCTTCCGTCGCCATCGCTCTGGAATATCCCATCCCGGACAGAATCAAAAAGAGTCCGGTACTTCTCCTCCGACTCCATCAGGTTCCGCTCCCACATCTTCCGTTCCGTGATGTCCTTTGCAACACCTTGGATGCCAATCACCTTGCCATCTCGAAGGATCGGTCGTTCGTTAATCTCAAGGAGTATCGCGCGGCCATCGGCATGGTAAATTTCGCAAAGATATGCCGGAGAGACAGTTCCCTTCTTCAAGGTCTCTTCGGTGTTGACTTTGACCTGTTCATTGATTGGATTCGACGTGGTGAACCGTGTGTAGTGCGTCTTCCACGCGTCAACCGGATGTCCAGTGATTTTTTCTACTGACGGCGACACGTAGGTGAATATCCCTTTGACATCATGGACATAGAAAAACATGTCCTGCGTCCCTTCCACGATGAGCCTGAGGAGTTCTTCGGACGCCGCCAGCTTTACCTCTGCCTTTTTCTGCTCCGTAATATCCCGCGCTGTGGCAATAACCAGCTTCCGGTCATCAATGGAGATGATATTGGCGTTCACCTCAGCAGAAATCCGCCTTCCCTTTTTGTGCACGAACGTGAGGCTGCGGGTGCTACCGGTCTGCTTCTTGCTCTGCAAGCGCTTGTACGTCTTATGGAGCGTAATCCGTTCGTCGGGAGGATGAAGCTCAAGAATTGATCTACCAATCAGTTCTTTGCGGGAGAACCCCAACATGTTTGTGGTCTGGGGATTGACATCCACAATCCGTTGAGTAATAGGGTCGAGGATGATAATGCTGTCTGTTGCGCCATCAAAAAACTGCCGATACCTCTCCTCCGACAACCGTACGCGTTCCTCCACAAGGCGGCGGTCTATCAACCGGGCAATTTCCTCCGCCAAAGTGGTTATGAAGCGAACAAAGTCCCGCCCGATCACCCGGCTCCCCCGGGACGCAACGCTTAAAGCCCCAAATGTTGTTCCACCAACCTTGAGCGGAACCGAAACGAAGGTCTTCACCTTCATTTGGTGGAGCAATGTGGTGCTCAACTCCTTCCGTTGCGGGTGGGCGGATTGCACAACAGGTTTTCCCGTTGTTACCACCACACCCCCGAGAGTTTCCTGCAGGGGAACCCGGCGCTTCCGCGGGATCAACCCTGCTGGAATGCCACAGTATCCCACAAACTCCATCATTCTCTCATCACGAAGGTATCGCTCAATCGCAACGATCTCAAAGCCGGTTGTCGTGCTAACCGTTTTCACGATTTGATCATAGGCCCGCTCAAGATTGCGTGCTCGGGTGACAACAGCAATCACTCGGTACAACGCAAGGAGCTGGTCCTTCTTGGAAAGAACCTCTTGGTCCCGTTGCTTCGCGGTTCGCCGAGGGTCGCCTATTTTTCCTGTGATCCTTCGAGGCATAGCTGTATCGTTACTGGATCCATTCGCGGGGACTCGTGAGCAACTCGATGAGCCGGGCTTCACGTGTTCCCTTGGCCGGCGCGCTATTGTATTTCCACTGAACGAGAGGTGGAAGAGACATCAGAATCGACTCTGTGCGCCCCTGCGTTTCAAGACCGAAGACCGTTCCACGATCATAGACGAGATTGAACTCCACATAGCGACCGCGGCGTAGTAGTTGCCAGGCGCGTTCGTCAGACCCGTATGACTCGCTTTTTCGTTTTTGCACAATCGGAAGATACGCAGAGAGGAAGGCCCCGCCGAGGGATTGAACAAAAGCGAAATCCTCGCCCAGCCTTCCCCGCAAATAGTCGAAGAAGATTCCTCCGACCCCCCTGGTTTCGCCCCTGTGCTTAAGGAAGAAGTAGTCATCGCACCACTGCTTGAAGCGGGGATAGTACTCAGGGTGGTGCCTGTCGCATGATGCCTTGAGAGTTCTATGAAAATGACGGATATCTTCATCATAAGGATAATAGGGTGTGAGGTCCATCCCTCCTCCGAACCAGGCATCACCGTCCTCTTTCTCAAAGTATCTGAAGTTGGCATGCACCGTTGGAACCATCGGACTCTTCGGATGAAGGACGACGGAGACACCGGTCGCATAGAACCTGGCCGGAACAACATCCATTTTCCGCGCAACCGCCTCTGGCATCATGCCAAACACGGTCGACACCGCTACGCCAGCCTTCTCAAAGACCGCACCTTCCTCCATGACTTTGGTTACGCCGCCACCCCCTTCTGATCGCTGCCACGTGTCTTCGGTGAACTTCCCGGCTCCATCAAGCTCCTCCAAAGCAAGACAGATCTCCGATTGGAGTTGCTCAAAGCAACTCCGTGCGCGTTCGGCAAGCGTACTCAGAGTTGGTATGCTATGTGAGACCGTGTGTGACTCCACGACATTTCAGGAATGAAACGCAACACTTTCTTCTTGCACCGCCCGGACGAACGCCCGGGCATGATCCACCGGAACGTCGGGAAAGATGCCATGCCCAAGGTTGAATACATGACCGGATCCGTGCCCGAACTTTTTGAGAATTGACCGAACTTCGTGTCTGATTCGCTCTGGTGAAGCGTAGAGCGATGAAGGATCCAGGTTCCCCTGCAATGCCACTTTCTCGCCGATTTCGCGCTTCGCATCGGCCATATCCACCGTCCAATCGATCCCAACAACATCGGCGCCGATATCCGCGATTTCCCTGAGCGAGTGGTTCGCGCCTTTTGAAAACACAATCACCGGTTGCCCGTTTCTGTGAAGGGTGGAGACGATCTTGAAGATGTACTCGAGTGAGAACTTCCTATAGTAATCCGGAGCAAGAATGCCGCCCCACGTATCAAAGATTTGCACGGCGTCGGCCCCCGCGGCGAGCTGTGCTTCCAGGTACATACGGACAACCGTAGCAAGCTTTTCGAGAAGCAAAGAGAACACCTCCGGTTGATCCAACATCAGCTGTTTGGTGTAGCGGAAGTCCTTGCTACCCCCTCCTTCCACCATGTATGTGGCCAGTGTCCAGGGGGACCCGGAGAATCCAATCAACGGGACGCGACCACCGAGTGCCCGTTTCGTTGTCTCAAGGGCCCGCATGACATAGCCAAGCCCCTTTTCTGGGTCAATAATCTTCAGTGCATCAATGTCGTCCTTCGACCGAATCGGTCGAGGAAAATGCGGGCCACGAGATTCCACCAATTCGAGGCTCATCCCCATCGCTTCCGGCACGACAAGGATGTCGGAGAAAATAATTGCGGCATCGACGCCGATAATGTCAACCGGCTGGATCGTCACCTCAGCTGCAAGTTCAGGTGTCTTGCAAAGAGTCAGGAAATCTGTTTTTGCCCGAACCGCCCGATACTCGGGAAGGTAGCGCCCGGCCTGGCGCATCATCCAGACCGGAGTCCGCTCCACCCGTTGTCGCTTGCAGGCTCTCAGAAAGAGATCGTTTCTCATAGTCAGTCGAAGTATGCACAGATTGCATCCACAAGACCATGGACGGTAGACTCAGCTGCAACGATATCCGGTGCCATCCCGAGGTCGGATAACGCTTTCGCCGTTGACGGGCCAATCGCGGCAACTGCTGTCAGGGTTTTCATGCGTACTATGATCTCCGCTCCAATTGCTGAAGCGAAATTGGCGGCAGCGGAAGGGCTCGCGAAGGTCACCACATCGATCTCACAATTGGTGAGGTGACGACGAAGCGTCTCGGTGCTCGTTCGATCCGGAGCAATTGTCCTATACACCGTAATTGACTCTGCAACACCACCACATTGCGCGATGTGCGTGACGATATCATCCTTGGCCAGACTTCCCCGCGGGAAAAGGAACCTCTTTCCTGTTACTTGCTCCTGATTGAAAAATTCCATCAGTGATGTAGAGGTGTAGTTCTCCGGAACAAACTGCACGCTGATCCCCATTTCTTCCAGCGCCCGCTTTGTCTGACTCCCCACAGCAACAAAATCCTTCCCACGCAAGGAACCAACCGTCCTTCCTTTGGCAACATACCGCGAGAGAAAGTAATGAACTGCATTAACACTGGTAAAAATCAGACCCGTGTACGAATCGAGCCGCTCGATGGCTGCGTCGCATGCAGCCCATGAATCGGGGTCCATAATGCGAATCATCGGAAAGAGAAGTGCGCGACCGCCACGCTGCTCAATCGCAGTAACAAATTCTCGAGATTGTTCCTCTTGACGGGTGACGAGGATTGTCTTGTTCCGAAGGCTCATCGTCATGGAGCGGACGGGTGTCAGGCTCATGCCTCAACCTGCTGACCGGCCTCGCGTGAGGCAACACGCCGGATTTCTTGCAGAATATCTCTTGCGCCACCGGCGATCAACGTCTCCGCCAGACGGGTACCCAATGCCTCTGCGTCGCCCGGCTTGCCGTGCACTTTTCCCCGGATTATCAACTTGCCATCCAACGAGCCTACCATGGCATCGAGGTACAGGGTTCTAATCCCTGCCTTGTCGGGTTCCACTCTGCCGTGCGTTCCAATAGGCACCTGGCATCCCCCCTCCAGTCTCCTAAGCAGCGACCGCTCAGCCGTGGCTGCTTGGGCAGTAGGAAAATGATGCAAGCCTCCCACAAACTTCTGGACTCGTTTGTCGTCAGACCGGACTTCAATGCCTAGTGCCCCTTGCCCCACCGCCGGAAGAATCGTGTCCGTGGGAATGGTCTCGCCAATCTTTTCCTCCCAACCAAGCCGGACAACCCCGGCCCTCGCCAGAATCATGCCTGCCCAGTTCGAGTCTTCCAGCTTTTTTATCCGTGTGTTAAGGTTGCCGCGAATGTCGATAATCTCAAAATCCGGGCGACGGGCCAGTAGCTGACACTTTCGTCGCAGACTCCACGTTGCAATCTTCGCCCCTTGACTCTGGTCCAGCAGAGTCTTCAACGGATTGGCAGGATGGGGTATGAAGACATCACGCACGTCCTCCCGCTTGCAGATGGCACCTATAGTGAGTCCTTCAGGCAACATCGTGGGAAGATCTTTCAGGCTGTGCACCGCAAGGTCAACCCCGATCTTGGAGAGAGGTGAATCAAGAATCTTGTCTCCCGTCGTCTTGATGATAGTGACGGTGACCTCAAGGTTCTTGAAACGGTCCATCAATGTCCGCTGTACCCAGTGTGCCTGCCAGAGTGCAAGGTCACTTCCCCTGCTTCCAATTTTCAATGCTTCAGTTTTCATGCTCTCGCTTCTTGGGCTCACCAATGCCGAACAACTCCCGCAGCGCCTTGATGCGGAAGATCGTTTCACTTCCACGGCTTCCGTTCTCCGCGCCATGCTTCAGATTGGTCACCGGCTGGTGGAGGATTTTGTTTACGATCCTTTTCGTCACCAACTCCACCAGCTCGCGGTCTTCCGGCTTAAACCGGTTGATATTCTTCTCAACCTCCTGCTGGCGGATAGTTTCCAGAGCATCGCGCAAATCGTGGATCGTCGGGCCAACCTGGAGCGAATTGTGCCAGTGGAAGAACTCCACCATTTCTTCACGGATGATCCGGGTTACCTTGGGGATCTCCGCCTTTCGTCTGTCGAGGTTCTTGTCGACGATTGTGCTGAGAGAATCCATATCATACAGAAAGACGTTGTCAATTTTCTTAACGGCGGGATTGACATTCCTTGGCACACCGATGTCGATGATGAAAAGCGGATTGTTCGAGCGCTGTTTCATCACCTTGTGGGCATCATCGGGCTGGACGATGTAGGAAGGACTGCTAACCGATGTAATGACAATGTCGACCGTTCGGAGCGCGTCCACCATGTGTTCGTACTCGACGACCGATCCATCCACGCCAAGATTGGCAACGAGCGTTTCTGCCTTTTCCCGGGTGCGGTTGGCAACGTGCACATGCCCGATGCCTTTGCTGACCAGGTGCTTCATTGTCAACTCGCCGGTCTCTCCAGCGCCGATCAGAAGAGCCGATTTCCTGGAGAGATCTTCAAAGATCTTGTTCGCAAGTTCAACTGCAGCATAACTGACCGATACGGCTCCCTCACAAATCGTTGTCTCCGTTCTTGTTCTCTTTCCTACATGGAGTGTCGTCTGCATCAACCGATTCATGACCGGTCCCATGACCTCCATTTCCCTCGAGATCTGGAAGGCTTCTTTGACCTGGTTCAGGATCTGGATGTCGCCGATGACCATCGAATCGATCCCGGATGCAACCTTAAACAGATGGTTAACAGCACCGCCTGCAAAGCTCGCGGTGAAGTGTTCCGGTTGGACGACACCGCCTGCATTCTTCAATTCAATCAGGAACCTCTTTACTTCCTCATCGTCGATCTGCACATCAAGCGTCAGGCCGTACAACTCTGTCCGGTTGCAGGTGGAGACCAGCATGCACTCCGTGAAATACCGCTGCTTCAATTGTCGGAGTGCCTCACGCGTCTCGTCCACCGAGAGCCACATTTTCTCGCGGACATCCAGCGCTGCCGTATGGTGACTGATTCCGATGGAGTGAATGTTCATTCCCAACACTTCGTCCTAGTAGAAGCTGTGAAACCCGCTCAGATACATGTTAATCACGGTCATCGAAAGAAACACAAACCCGAATCCGACAAGAGAAATGATCACTGTCTTCCGACCCTGCCAACCTAATTTTCTCTTTGCCGTGAGGCCAATCGCGTACAAAACCCAGATGAAGAGGGTACCGATCAACTTGGGATCCCAGTAGGAGAAGTTCTCAAATGCGCGGGGGAGCCAGATCAAGCCGACCGCAATCGCAATCGTCAACATCCAGAATCCAAACAGCTCGGCTTTGTGGCTCATCTTTTCAAGCATCTCCAGATTGGGAAGCCGGTTGTATATCAATCCGAACCGAGAGGATTTGATCTCGTGATACAGCATCAGGTAGAGAAAACCGTATACTGCCGAAAGGGAAATTGCAGTATAGCCCAAGAGCGCCGTGGAGACGTGGAATCCGAGAAGCCGGCTTCTGAGAATAGGAGCGATCTCAGTCAGGTCTTTAATGAAGAGAGACGAGACCGTCTGAAACACCAATGCGAGGAGGAGGATAAAAAAACCGGTGTTGCTTGCTTTGGTTCTCAGCTCGATGTATGCGTAGCCGACGGAAATCGATGCGGCAAGCAGGGTCATGATTTCGAAGACGGTCGTGACGGGCGGGTGATCAAAAGCTGCAGTTCTGACTAGGATGTAACCGATGTGAAACAGAACCGACGTATGAAGAAGAGGTGATTTCCATCGATCGGCAAGTGGAATGGAACGGAAGAAAGAGAGTCCATACAAGATCACAAGGCCGGCGTAAAGGACAGGGATGAAAACGACAAGGAAATCAACGGCTGCTACAAGATCCATTACCATTCAGTATGAGGAAACAAACGTCAGACTAACCTAAATATAGCAAAACCGGCCACAAATTGAAATCGTACAGAGCCGTCCCCTACCCCTTGTAGAGAATGTCAACAAACATGCCGTGTTTGTGAAGAAGAGAGGTTAGAGAAAACGGGCGAGATTGTGCAGCGGCCTATCGCTTAAGGAGAGAATTTTTGCAGTTTCAGGAAGACCAAATCTCAAATGTGCAGAAGACACTGTTGTAATCCCGGCTCAAGGAGAACAAACAGAGAGATGACGCGTTCCTGCTGGACCGTGAGGACAGAGTCTCGAGATTGGACTACTCTTCCAATGTTGTAAGGTCTTTGGGATCCTGGCCAAGTGCGCGAGCCTTCAGAACCCTCCGCATGATTTTTCCGCTCCGCGTCTTCGGGAGAGATTCGACAATGTCGATCTGTTCAGGTTTGGCAATGGGGCCAAGTTCGTGGGCGACGTGGGCACGAAGCTCCTCTACCAGCTTGTCATGCTTCTGTACTCCGGCTTTGAGGATAACATACGCATGGATCGCGTTTCCTTTCACATCGTGAGGAAGTCCGATGGCTGCAGCCTCGGCAACAGCATGGTGACTAACCAATGCACTCTCAATCTCTGCGCTTCCCAGCCGATATCCTGACACTTTAATAACATCATCCACGCGACCGATGACCCAGAAGTACCCATCCTCGTCACGGCGGGCTGAATCACCAGTCAGGTATACTCCGGGAAACTTCGTCCAGTATTGTTGGACGTAACGTTCCGGATCTTTGTAGATAGTTCGTAACATCGCCGGCCACGGAGACTTTATCACCAAAAAACCCTCCTCATTGGGTCCGACGGGTTTGCCCTCTTCATTGTATATGTCCATCTGAATGCCGGGAAAGGGCTTTGTACCTGAGCCTGGTTTCAGAGGGAGGCAGGGCAGGGGTGCGATCATGAACATTCCCGTCTCTGTCTGCCACCATGTGTCCATGATAGGGCATTTTCCCTTTCCAATAATGCTATGATACCACTTCCATGCTTCAGGATTGATCGGCTCACCTACTGACCCGAGCAGACGGAGTGACGAAAGATCATGTCGGTTGGGCCATGCTTCGCCGAAGCGCATCAGCCCGCGGATCGCGGTGGGGGCAGTATACAAAATGTTGATCCCGTACTTTTCAATCATCTGCCACCAGCGATTGGGGTAGGGGTACGTTGGAGCTCCTTCATACATGAACGATGTCGCCCCGTTCAAGAGCGGACCGTACACGATGTAACTATGTCCCGTAATCCAACCCGGGTCTGCCGCACACCAGTAACGGTCTTCTTCATGGATATCAAACACATATTTGAGCGTTGAGTACGTTCCCACCATGTAGCCACCATGTGTGTGGAGGATTGCTTTCGGCTTGCCGGTCGTGCCCGACGTGTACAGCATGAAGAGTGGATCCTCCGCGTCCATCACCTCGATGTGGCAGCTATTGCCGGCGATAGGAAGTGCCATAAGCTCGTGATACCACATATCGCGCCCGGATTCCATGTTAACCTGTTCGCCGGTCCGTTTTACCACCAGCACACTCTCCACCGTTGCTGCGCGCTGGAGGGCTTCGTCTGCAATGGCTTTCAGGGGAACGATTTTTCCCCGTTGATACGCGCCGTCGCTGACGATAAGAACTTTGGACTGGCTGTCCTCGATCCGTTCCGCCAGAGCCTCCACGGTAAACCCGCCGTACACGACCGAGTGGATCGCCCCAATCCGCGCGCACGCAAGCATACCGATCATCAATTCAGGTATCCGACCCATATAGAGGGTAACCCTGTCTCCTTTCTGAACACCCAGACTCCTAAGAACATTGGCAAACTTACACGTCTCACGGCGAAGCGCAAAATAGGAGAATGACCGGAACTCACCTTTCTCGCCTTCCCACAACAGCGCCAGCTTGTTTCGGCGTGCCGTTGTAGTGTGCCGGTCGAGACAATTGTACACGATATTAGTCTTCCCACCTACGAACCATTGAAAAAATGGCTTCTTTGAATCATCGAGCGTCTTGTCCCAGTGTTCGAACCAGTGAAGTTCGTTTGCCTCTTTTGCCCAGAATCCTTCCGGGTCCTTCCCAGCGGCCGCAGCCATCTCGTCCCAGTTTTTCACGTGGGCATGGCGGAGTACATCGTCCGCTGGATAGAATACTTCACCGGAGAGCTTCTTGGTCGTCATGAGTCGGGCGGTCCACCGCGCCACGATGCCCGGGTTATGGCAAATGCAATATTGAAAATGATGGAGTGAAAATCAAGCCAACGGCTACATCCCAGAGCGTAATGAACAATCGAAGCTGTTGTTTCGCTCCCCCCTTCCATGTATCTTGTCGGTATGGAAATAGAAACCACTTTTTTTTGTGCTTTCTGCTTGCAAGTCAACGAGATCTTGGTGGACGCGAGCGGAGGAGAACACCAGGAATACATCGAGGACTGTCAGATCTGTTGTCGTCCGAACAGCCTTCAGATTGATATTGATGTGGAGAGGCGAACGGCGGGGATTCTTGCCGAGCCGGCGTAATCGCTAGGATGCCTTGAGCGAAAACTGGTGGCGGTTGCCGGTCAGTGAGAGCATCAATTCGAGCAGGAGGTGATGGTATTGCAAATCCGTGATGGTACGGAAAAAGCGTGGGAGATCCGATGGGTTCACCTCGTATGAAGCCTTCAGAATAGGCTTCCAGTCCTCAGAAGAACCACTCCCCAGACCAACGATACTTTCAATGTCGGAACGGTCAGTTGCCTTTTTCAGCTCATCGTGGACCGTTTCAGCAATTTTCTTCTCCTTCTGCAAAATCTTCTCAAGCATCTTGATGTCGTGCTTCTTTGGTTGGATCGTTGGTGTGTAGCTCTCTCGATCGCGTTCTCTTGACTTTATCATCGCGGGGGCGTCGGTCCCAACGAATGATGCGATCCGAGAGTCCAGAACATTCAGGTTCAATGTCCACCACGTGGTCGCCCGTAGATCGTCCAGCGCCTCCTTCATCTCATTGAGCCTCTTATCCACTTTGCTGAACAGGTCGTCGGGCCCCCGGACCACAGAACCAAATTCAAACGGAAGCAGAATGCCGTGGCAGCGGAGGTCATTGATGATGTTCTCGTGCATCCCCCGAAGGTGTAGCGACTCCTGCTTCCCCAGCAGGAGGACCATGGTCTTACTGATATTGAGAACGTTGGGATTGATCTTGCTCAGGTAAAAGCGCATCCCCTCGTAATCGGAGGCAAAGACAAAGCTCTTTGGATCGAGTCCCTTCTCTTCCAGCATGAAAGGACCCGCAGAAGGCTCATCTCCATCGGATAGTAAGGCTACACCGTGGAGATAGGCATACTCATCGTCGGAGAATGTGCAAGGCGTTCGGAGGTGCCTGTGGCGCAGTCCACCGATGGTATCCGTGACGACCTCTGGCGACACGCCTTCGAGGTCATCCTGCTCACGGGTTTCTGTTGCTGAATCCGCCGGTTCTTGCCCCGACCCTCCAGAAGATTCTATCTGCCGTGAGGCAGCCAGCTTGGCAGTGTATTCATCTTCCACTTTCCTCGCAACCTCTTCCAACTTCCGCAGTTCGGCCATCGGATCCTCCTCGATTTGAGGAGGAGTGGATGCCTTCTTTTCGGGTTTAGCCCGAAGCTCCGCTTCCGTTCCACGAGCAGTTGGAGGTTGAAGAACTATGGGAACATCGATCGTTGGAGGAGGGAGCTCGATGGATGATGGATCCAGTTTCAACTCCGTTGGCTTTGCTTGAGATCCAGTCCTTGCTGACCGGAGATCTTTCTTCTCGGCCACAGGCATGAAGGGCCTTTCCGGTACTCCCTGAGGAACAGTCTCGGACTTCTTTGTTGCGGTCCTCTCTGGTTCGGCAGAAGAAGGTTCAAGAGATTTTGGCGCCAGGGGTTCGACGAACGGAGTGTTTCTCTCTGGAAGGCTCGCGGGTGGCTTCGTCTCGATGTGATTTGAGGATGGGATCTGTTTGATCTTGCCTTCAACGAACGGAGTCTCGGGAGTATTTTCTGACTTCCTCCTCCCTCGTTTGTCCATTGCAGTCCTCTTCTCCTCCAGAATCTGGAGTCGATGCTTCTCAACGACGTGCTCAAACTCGTCCAGCAAGCTCTCGAGAAGTTCCTCCATCGGAGCGGACGTCATATCCGCAAACATCCTCTTGATGTTCTCCCTGTCGGCGAGTTGCTCCAGCAATTCCTCCATGAGCAACGCCGCCAGACGTTCTTTCGATCGCTCTTTCATGTCTCCGGTGGCTCTAAATGAAATAACCAAAGAAAGATACGGATTGATGGGATAAACATCAAACATGATAGCGGATGGTTGGTGCCATCCGGCGTCTGCGCCTTCCCGACTGCCGGTGCTTGCACACAACTCCCACTTTTCTTAGGTTGAGTTGGCGCCAAGCGCCCCAGAGTTCTGACACTTTTTTCCATTCCACATCATCACATTAATGAAGACACCAAAACCGGCAACGACAGCTGACGCTCAATTGCTTCAGGCCGCGGCTCGAGGGGATAAGGCTGCTTTTTCCACCCTAATGCATCGATATGAAGACATGGTGTACAGGTTCTCCTTCAAGGTGTGTCGAAATAAGGAGGAGGCGCGGGAAGCCTTGCAGGACACGTTCATTAACGTCTATCGGAATCTTGATTCTTTCGACGGGCGATCGAAACTGAGCACATGGCTGTACCGCATTGTAACAAACAACTGTCTGATGAAGCGGCGTAAGAGGAAGCTCGATGATTTGCTGGTATCGTACGATGACCCCCCATTGACGGAAGAAGGAAAACTGAAACATCCCGTAGCGCGATGGGAGGAGACACCTGCCGATCTACTGGCGAAGAAGGAATTTCAGGAGTTGTTGGATAAAGCTTTGATGAGGCTGCCACCTGAGTACCGCGCGGTGTTTGTGCTGAGAGATATCGAGGGAAACTCCACCGAGGAGACAGGCCAGATTCTCAAACTTTCTGTTGAGGCCACCAAGTCACGGTTGCGACGGGCACGGGCCTTCTTGCGGGAACAACTGGAGCCATATCTTGCCATTTCAAGAACGGGACACCGATGAATTGTAAACAAGTCTACCTGTACATCTGCGACAACCTGGATGCGGACCTGAACTCGCGTCGATGCAGGTTGATCAGAAAACACATTGATTCATGCCCTGATTGCTCCGCGTACCTTGCCTCAATGAAGCAAACCATTGCATTGTATCGGATGGCACCGGTCCCAAAACTCTCGTCTTCACTGCATCGACAGGTGATGAGAGCAATCGACGATTCACAAAAGGAAAGGAAGTCGGCATTACGAGAGCGCAACCACCGCTGACCACTTGCGCATGATTACCCCCGCCGTCCCCTGTAAAGGTCACCCTGACCCGATCTCAGCCTCTCCAGCATCCAACCCGTATGGTTCCCAATATTATTCCAGCCAGGTATAGTACGGGACAATGCAACAAAACATAAGAACGAGAATGGGGCGACTCGCGAAGCCATCGCCTCGGCAATGGGATCCTTGTCCACAATGAAAGAGCAAATGAAATACGTCTTCAAGAGCAAAACGCAATTATGAGAAACGGGCAACTATTATGAATTTTAGAATGAAGCGGATAGGTCTTATCGCGGTGGGCGCCGGTCTTGGTTTCGCCTACTACTACTTCATTGGATGCACAAGCGGTTCGTGCCACAAGCGGTTCGTGCCCCATCACCTCAAACCCATTTATCAGCACGGCCTACGGGGCACTCATGGGAGCCGTGCTCGGCATCGGAAAATCAAAGATATAGCCTACCATCCGTCTGGATTTGTGTGCGCGTTTCTGTCTTTAGATGTGTGATACAGCAAAAAGGTTGGGATGGGAAGAACTGCGGGGAAATGGGGTAGAGAGAAGCTGCCGGCTACAGATCCAACCACATTTGGCCAATCCCGATTTCCTTGGCCCAGCGATTGAGCATCTCAGTATCTCCCCCAAGCACTCCCGCCTTGTCTACTTTCGGCGGGGGCGGAGCTAGAAGAGCCAACCTATCATACACCTGACTGCGATCCTCTTCGCCAGTCCGCGTGAGTAAATGCCAGAGGGTGACAGCATCTTCCCGGCGGGCCTCGCTGAGTACAGTGATCAAAGCATCACTCGCGTTATGTGCGCAGTCAAATCGGGCAAGTGCTTCCTGAAAAGGCTCAGACGCAGACATATCAAACGGGGTCCCCGGACCTACCCCCGGTGTTGTCCGGCATGCAGCACCGGCAGGAACGATCGATTGCCTCCCCTCCCATTTCAACGCTACAAATCCCGCCGTCACTTCCAGCAAACTCATTCCCGCCTCATCAACGCGCAACGTATACGCACAGCCGAGATCGATGGCAAGCGCGGACGGGGTTTCAACAAAGAAGAGGCGGGGTGGGGCCCAAATCGTGGCGTGGATCGTCCCTCTTTCGAGAAAGATCCGGTGGTCCGTGATTGCCGCACCGACTAACCGAAGTCGTGTGTTCGGTTCTACATCTATCTCTCCGATCATACCTGCCTCGACACGGGCCCTGGACGATGCGTCCGTTTCCAACCACTCACCCACATCGAGATTGGCACGGCCGGTGAACGGATCATTGTCAATGTGAGGGGATCCTTCCACACAAGCCACTCCCCACGAGGCTTCTCCAGAACCGATGGAAAACCAGAAACTGCCGACCGCGATGATGACGCCAGCAGCTATTGCCAGTGGGCCGAAGCGCCAACGTGACAGACGAGCCTGAGGGGGATGGGGACGGGCAGTCGTTATCGTACGCCTTGGTATACGCCGGCGCACCTTTGTTGCTGATACCCTCAGACGAAAAATATTCGTTGGCCCTGCGTTCCGTTCGATGCCCGCCACCACAACCTGCCAAAGACTACGCTCAGGTGTGATTTTGCGAGGCAACAATGATGCTTGATGAAGAAGGGCCTTTAGAAGATCAAGCTCCTCAGAGCAGGTCGAACAACCCTCGAGGTGAAGTTCCACCAAAAGCCTTTCCTGATCGTTCGACTCTCCATCAAGATGTGCGTCCAGAAGCTGTTGTACCTCTTGGCAGTTCACAACTGTAGCCTCCCCTTGAGAATAGTCCTCGCCCGGTGCAACTGGGCTTCTGTAGTGCCAGCGGCCAATTCCATTTGTTCGGCTATCCGTTCGTGTCGATAACCTCAATATCATGAAGCAAACACCGATCGAGCTTGGGGAAGGAGTGCCGCAATGGCCTGTTGAAGACAGAGTGCCCGATGGTTTGAATGGCTGAACGGGGTCAAGAACCAATTAGAAAGTCTCTCACCCCAACGGACTCATACCCCAAGCCCGGGATCGGTTGTCATGCCTCCTTCAATCGCCCCCATTATTAGCAGGCTTACGAGATTGTAGCCTGCATTAATCAAGTAGAGACCTTTCGGCCGGCTCTCAAAGAGAACCGAGGCATAACTCGTAGTGGCAACAAATCCTATCCACATAATGAACCCAAGCTTCATGCCAGCGCGCATGTCGAACGAACCCGTGTACATGATGAGATACTCAAGTACAAAAGCCATAATCATGGACGTAACAAGCGACTGAGCATAGGCTTTGCCCGGCCCCTCCTTGCGAATCTCTTCCTCAGTTTTCCCTACCAGAGACATCCACTTCTTTGCAAACAACAAGCGCGAATACCAAAGCATACCTATCGCCATTGGTACAAGACCGGCGATGAAAATAGCGAGCCAGTTGATTTGGTTGATTGGCATATCACTTCTCCTATTCTGATTGGTTGTGAGTGAGAAATTAAGTAACCTTTTAAAATTCTTGCAACAGACTATTTTCCTCTCGAACGTGCCCTGCCGCCTTTTTGGGGGGATGCCTGTCTCGCCTTGGGTTTCCTTTTGCTGGCTTTCTTTTTTGCAGGTGGAGCCTCTTCCTTCACCATCCCGATAACATTGCCTTCAGGATCCGTGAACATCGCCATTGTCACCATCCCCGGGATCTCCGTTGGCGGCATGATGGTCTTGCCTCCCAAGCTTTCGGCACGATCGAGATACTTTTGTAGATCACTCACCTGGACATAGAACGTCACGCTCGGCGCAGGAGCGCTAGGGTCGTTCTGACCAATTCCACCGTTTGCTCCTTGCTTGCTGCCGGTGTTTACCAAGCCATAGTGCATAGGATTACTTGCGTTGACCTTCCAGTCAAACAGCTTCGAGTAGAACTCCTGCACGCGACCAGCATCTCGCGCGTTGATCTCCCAATGAACAACTGGAGAACCCATGGTGTATCCCTTTCTTAACTTAAATTGACCGTGATGTTGTTTGGCCGTCTCAGCGACGGTGGTTGTTTCAGGTTCCGACTGCACATTCGCAGCAGTATTCGCTCTCGACAGAGTACTGGACCCATTGCACATATGTACTTCGCATAGGGAGGATTTTCGCCGGGTGTCAAAGAGGCCTGTACAAGATATTGTCGACGGTAGACTGGAATGTGGTACGGCAAGAAGATACAAAATTCCAATTGAATTCAAAATCGGTGAGGTCCGCCTCTTCTATTCATGCGCAAGGCTTGATCTCCTGCTTGAAATCCTTCTTCCAGCTTTGTTTCCAGCGCGAATTTGACAGTGGGCCATTCTGAATCAAGAATGCTATAGTACACCGTATCCCGCATCCTTCCCGAATGCGTGGTCATGTGCTTCCGAAGGACCCCCTCCTCTTTTGCTCCAATTCGAAGTAACGCTTTCCGGGATCGTTCATTCAGAACGTCTGTCTTGAATTCAACCCTGACACAACATAATGTTTCAAATGCATGCTTCAACATGAGGTATTTTGTCTCAGTGTTGGCACAGGTTCGTTGCCATTCACGACCGAGCCATGTCCATCCGATCTCAAGTCGTTGGTTGCTTCTGTCGATGTTTCCGAACCTGGTGCTGCCGATCGCCGTCCGCGATACTCTTTCCACTGTGGCAAAGGGAAGTGCTGTGCCATCGGCTTGGAGTTGTAGCGCCGCTTCAATGTATGCGCGCATCTCGTCCCGCGACGCTACAGATGAGGTCGTAAGCTGCCAGAGTGCAGGATCAAGACCAACCGCACAGAGTTGATCGAGATGTTCGATACTTAGCGGTTCGAGAATTATCCCTCTGCCCACGAGTGTGACAGGACGGATTTCCACGGGTTCTCAAAAGCTTGTGATCGGGCTTTGCCGACCGGCATTCTGCTTCTTCAGGTACTCCATCTCGGATGGTGTTTCAGAAGTACGATCGGGTGTTTGTACGATTCTCGAGCCGAATTTGTTGCCTCAGTTTGAGGTGGATGATCACAAGGAACTGACAGAACTGGTGCAAAAGTAGACAAAGAAGCAGGGAAAGTCAAGGTGAGCAACTGGCGTATTGATAGACACAACACCGTCGAACGCAATTACTACACTCCGACCTTGATTATGAACAAATCTCCGTTATCTTAACATTTGGTTGCCGTCCACCCATCGTTCCTACTACCGCGACATCCTCGGTGAAGCGAATAATAGCCATCGTGTTTCTCATTCTGTACGCATACAACATCGCCGGTTATCTGGCGGTGTTCAAGGCAATGCAAAACCATGTCCGGAAGGAAATCAAACGTCAGATTAAAGAGGCCGTCCCCCAGAAGGACCTCGTCCTCATCACGATCGCCGAAGGTGAAGAGAGTGCATTGCATTGGATCAAGGATCACGAATTCCGCTACTTGGGAAACCTGTTCGATGTTCGATGTTGTCCGGCACCGCACGCAGAATGACACAACCTACTACTATTGCGTCAACGATACTCATGAGGAGTTGCTTTTCGAGAACCTCGACGCGCATGTCAGAGCACAGATGAATGCAGACGGGGCGGCGCAAAAGACCGCAGACGTGTTCAAGAGCATCACGAAAGACTACTTCCTCCAGAGTTTGACGTTTTCCTTCTATCCCCCGGCGGGAATCGTCCTCATCGCCACGCCGGACTTATTCTTTGCTTCGTTCACTTCCGATGTCCCAACACCTCCACCTCGTATAGCGTAACACATTGCGGGCGCTTTCTGCCCAACAAAGGAACGGTTATTCCCGGCGCATTGCATCGCAGGGTGGCCTTAGTCCATTTCTTTTGATTGTGGGACCCGTTTCTTCGTGTCACTGCCGTTCTCTTAACAATTCCCCATCCATATCAAATGCAGATAATGGCTATGTTACGACTGTCATATCTATTCATAGGGTGCCTCTGGGTTGCCACCCTCACGCCCGTGGTGTATGCCCAGGGCGATTTGTCGGAGCAGCAGGATTCACTGAAGACGTATGAGATCGATGAAGTCGTCACGACCGGAAAACGG
>JAERML010000038.1 GCA_016844425.1 Bacteroidota bacterium | reverse complement strand
GGTTGCCGAAGAATGCACCACGCTTGTGTGCGCGCCATGTGGCGGAGGCGTTGCACATCTTCGCGTTGGTGGAAAGGAAGAAGACATTGCCGTACCCGCCCGTGGCGAGAATGACGGCATCGGCGGTGTACGATTCTACCTTGCCGCTGACGAGGTTACGCGCAACGACACCGCGTGCCTGTCCGTCCACCACTACAAGGTCGAGCATCTCGCGTCGCTCGTAGAACTTCACCGTTCCTTCAGCGATCTGCCGGCAGAGTGCGGAGTAGGCGCCGAGGAGCAATTGCTGGCCAGTCTGGCCCCGAGCGTAGAACGTGCGGGAGACCTGCGCGCCACCGAAGGACCGGTTGTCCAGCAGACCGCCATACTCGCGGGCGAACGGAACTCCCTGGGCAACGCATTGGTCGATGATGGCGCCGCTGACTTGTGCAAGCCGGTAGACATTGGCTTCCCGGGAGCGGTAGTCGCCACCCTTCACGGTATCATAAAAGAGGCGGTAGATACTGTCGCCGTCGTTGGGATAGTTCTTGGGGGCGTTGATACCTCCCTGTGCAGAGATGCTGTGGGCGCGGCGCGGGGATTCATGGTACGAAATGGCGATCACGTTGTAGCCCAGTTCGCCAAGCGAAGCGGCTGCGGAAGCGCCCGCCAAACCTGTCCCGACAACAATGATGCTGTACTTCCGCTTGTTGGCCGGGTTGACAAGCTTCAGGTTGAACTTGTGTGTGTCCCACTTCTTTTCAATCGGGCCGGCCGGGATTTTCGAATCGAGTGTCATGATATGCAATTCCTGTTAGTGAGCCCAAAGAAAATAGAGCGGCAAGGCCGCGAATGCGAGGGGAATCAGGAGCCAGAACACCACTCCAACCGCATCAATGAGTGGCTGATACTTCTCGAAGCGGATTCCAAGCGTTTGGAACGCGGATTGAAACCCGTGCCGCAAATGAAACGCAAGGAACACCAGCGCCACGAGATAGAACCCAACGTACACCGGACTCTGAAACGCCTGTACGACAATCTCATACATCGTCCGCCCGTCGGGGAAGAACCGCGACTTGACGAAGAAGGTGTTGATGTGTACAACGAGGAACACAAGAACGAACGCGCCTGTGAGGAACGCGATACGGGAGGGTTCACTTCGTACAGTTGCGGCCGCGCCTGGCGGTTGGTGACCCAGAGCCAGATGCCGACAAATGCATGCAGGAGGAATCCGCCAAAGAGAATCCATTCCAGCGGCCGGATCAACGGATAGGTGGCCATGAATTCGCCATACACATCGAACGTCGCTCCACCATCCTGTTTGAAGAGAAAGAGATTGATGAAAAGGTGGACGACGAGGAAGCTGCAGAGGAACAGACCCGACAGTCCCATCATGAGCTTCCTGCCGACAGAGGACGTCAAGAAGTTGGATACCTTGCTCATAGATCGTGCTTTCTACGTACGTGATATCGTGGAATGCCGTGAGGCGAAAGAACCGGGAAGAACGTTGAGGAGACAGACGTGCGCATGTTTCAACATCGAGAACATAACAACAAAATCTGAATATAGCAAGGTGAGGTTGGTCAGGCGTTGTCGGCGATGCGGATGAACCTGGCGACAGAAATTACGCTGCCGACCAATCCAAGGACAATGCCGCACCCGAGAATGGACAGATAGTACACGGGTTCCATGCGGATGAACTCGGTGAACTCTATCGAAAGAAGACGCGAGGAATACTCAAGCAGCAAATAGAGAATGCCTGAGGCGAGCAGTCCACCAAAGAATCCCTGGATCACGCCTTCGAGAAGGAAAGGGATCCGGATGAATCCCGCCGTCGCTCCCACAAGGGCCATCGTGCGGAGGAGCCTTCGCTTTGCATAGATCGCAAGGCGGATGGTGTTGGAGACGAGGAAGATTGCCGAAAGACTGATAAGGATGCCGAGACCGAGCGTGACATTGTGAACGGTTGCTGTCTTCTGGTCGATGAACTCCAGCAGTGCCTTCCGGTAAAGGACGCTCTCGATCCCTTCTGTTGCAACAAGTTTGTCGTACACCGCATTGGCTTGCACCACGGTTTTGTGGGTGTTGCTCAGGAAGATCTTGAATGAGGGGGGAAGAGGATTGAAGTCGATGACGGTGTTGATGTCTTCGCCAAATTCTTCCTTGAAGATTTTCGCGGCATCCTCCTTGGAAACATACACTACTCGAGCCACTCCCTCGATGGCCGTAACGCGCTTTTGCAGTGCGGTAATCTCGTCACGGGAGAGCGGTTCCTGGAGGAATGCTTCCATTTCGACGGCATTGCGCAGCGAGTCGATGAACCGGGAGGTATTGATTGTCACGACGGCAAACACGCCAAGCAACAAGAGCGAGATGCTGATGGTGATGATCGAGATAAAAGTGGAAAGCTTCGCTCGCTTGAAACCGGAGATGCTTTCTTTGAGTGTGTAGGAGAGGCTCATCGTTCTCTAGAAATTGGATTCATCCCGCCAGGTGACGATCTTCCATGGATCGGTGGTCCGTGCCCGCTCGAAGGTGAGATTCGCGTAGCCGCCGATGTAGATGATATCCGTAGGGTTGAACGTGATGGTGAGATTGAATCCCCGCACAACGGTCGTCCGTGTGGAATCCGTGGAGCTTGAAATGGTGTTGTTCCAGATGAGGTCGAGCTTCTGGGCATTCTGGAAGAGCCCATAGGTGGTTCTCATTTCTTCATCGCGACTCCATGTGACATCGATCCCCACGTCATAATCCCGGAAGACGAACGAGAAATTATCCTTGAGGAGCTCACCATAGACTGTAGTATCACGGAAGGTGTAGGCTGCCTGGAAGCAGCGAAAGACTCCTTCGATGGTGGATGGATCACATGAGGATTCTGCGGGGGAGCTGTCGTATCTGGGAGCAAAGGGATTGATGCAACCGCCAAGAAGAAAAGTGAAGCCGAGTATCAGGGGAAAGGGTGCGTTCATGGTGATCAGCGGGCGAACTTCCCTTTGAATTCACTCCACGTGATATCATTGGTCCCCCCCAGATCGTTGTCCACCCAATAATAGATTGACCAGAGGTTGTTGTTGTCCACTCCGATGGTGAATTGGAGATTGCCCAGAGCGGTGGAGGCGAAGTTGTGTTGTGGCTTGGTCTCAAACGTAAACGTGTAATCGAAATTGTAGATGACGGAGTCGGACGAAACGGAGGAGGATCTCAGTGTGAGGATGAGTCCGGAAAATCCGGGTGAGAGGCCCTGAATGATCAACTCCTGGAAATAATTCCGTTCATCAGTGTATGTCCACGATCCTTGCAACCTGGGGTATGCGCTGAGCGCAGTGGGTGCGGGCACGAATCCGAAGCCTCGCTGAACGCGTGCGGGGTCGGCAAAACAACTCATGTAATTTTCCAGGTTCTTTTCAGCAATGGCGTTCTGAAGATTGGAAACGACGATCCGTGGTTCAGTCGGGGGGACGAAGTTCGCGCTTGATTGTGTGGGCGCCTCCGGCTCCCGGGGTTCGAAGAGCGAACAGCCACCCGGAATTGCCAGTAGTATCACCAGGCCTGCAATAAAGGTTCGATGCACGATTGCGTTTCCAATCAGCAAGGCTCCATCCCTTTCTTACACAGCTACTCTGCCTTCCAAAGCACGTCCCAGCGTCGCTTCATCTGCGAATTCCAGGTCGCTTCCCACAGGGAGCCCCCTCGCAATGCGGGTCACCTTGACGCCGAGTGGTTTCAGCAGGCGTGTCAGGTAGATCGTTGTGGCCTCGCCCTCCACGTTCGGATTCATGGCGAGAATCACTTCGGAGACCTCGGTGGTCACGCGGGCAAGCAGCTCCCTCACCTTCAGCTCCTCCGGTCCAATTCCGTCAAGAGGCGAGAGGGAGCCGCCAAGAACATGGTACAGACCCCGGAATTCATTTGTCTTTTCCAATGCCATAACGTCATTTGGTTCTTCGACAACGCAAATGATGCCACGTTCCCGCTTGTGGCTGGCACAAATCAGGCACGGATCGTCTTCGGTGATGTTCCAGCAGGAAGAGCAATAGCGAATCCGGTCCTTCACACTCACGAGGGTCTTCGCCATCTTCACCACCTCTTCCCGGGGCTGCTTGAGAATGTACAGCGCCAGCCGTTGCGCGGTTCTCCGCCCGATACCAGGGAACTGGCTGAATTCTTCAATGAGTTGTTGGAGGGCTTCAGAAGTGTAGATCATCGTCGTCCGCTCGACATCCCTTCTTCATTATTGAACGAAGAAAGCGGATGGTCAGATTCCCGGGAGGTTTAACCCCGGAATATTTGGCATCAGCCCGCTGGTTGCTTTGGCCATTTCGTCCTGCGCCATTTTTGCCGCGTCGCCCAGCGCCTTGTTTGTCGCGGCGAGGACGAGGTCTTCCAGCATTGTCACATCCGCCGGGTCGACAATCTCCTTGTCGATTTCCAGCTTCACGATATGTTGCTTTCCATTGGCAGTCACCTTTACCATACCGCCTCCCGCCTCGCCGACGACTGTCCTCGCTTCCAATTCCTGCTGCACCTGCGCCATTTTCTCCTGCATCTTCTGGATCTGTTTCATCATACCCATCATGTTCGGTGCAGCCATCGGTATCCTTTCGGGTGAAGTTTGAGCGAAGCATCGTCATCAATTTCACAAAAAATATATCTGTTTCGATAGGTAAAGTCAAACAACGTGTCCCGACGGCTGATGAACGTAAGTGATTTGTTTTCAACTCTCTCGTCTGTGCGATGCAAACGGATTCCTTGACATTCTTGCAAAATTCAGTTAGATTTCAACGCCTATCGGTACTCATTCCACTGTAACTGGTGGTGTTGAGGAGGCAGAACCACACCATCGCGCATCCACAATTCAGACGAACGGGAGACTCCAGCCTTTGGGAAGAGGTCCAAAGTTAGCGACCGGTGACGATAAGAGGGTGCAGGAGACGCTGCAGGGTTCCGGTGAAATTCCCCGACACATAGCAATCATCATGGATGGAAACGGTCGTTGGGCAAAGCAGCATGGCATGCCGCGCATTGCAGGCCACAACGAAGGGGTGGAATCCGTCCGCGATACCGTGGAAGCATGTGGCCAACTTGGTGTGCAGTTCCTGACTTTGTATGCATGGTCGACTGAGAATTGGAAGCGCCCCCAGGAGGAAGTCTCGTTGCTTATGCGACTTCTCTTGAAAGCATTGAAGGATGAGACCGACCGCCTTCATACAAACAATGTCCGCATCAAAGCCATTGGCGATATTGCTGCGTTGCCGCAGGATGTCCAGAATGAGTTGCTGGAAGATATCCAGAAAACCAATGACAACACCGGCCTTACCCTTACGCTCGCACTCAGCTATAGCGGCCGCTGGGATCTGACTCAGGCAGTCAAGCACCTCGCTGCAGATCTCAAGGCAGGCAAGGTAAGCGAAGCAAACCTGAACGAGCGACTTATCGCCGGGTATCTTTCGACGGCGGGAACGCCGGACCCCGATCTGCTCATCAGGACCAGCGGTGAATTTCGCATCAGTAATTTTCTCCTGTGGCAACTGGCCTACACAGAAATCTACATTACAAAAAAGTACTGGCCTGCATTCCGGCGCGACGAATTGTATGATGCCATCCGGGACTATCAGCGACGGGAGCGTCGCTTCGGCATGGTCAGCGAGCAAGTCAAACAGGATAACGGCCGCGACGGCTATTTTGGACGACTTATCAGGAGTGTGACAGGACCGTAGCATGAAGAAGATTCTGTTGGTGTTGGTGACGGCAGGGATTGGCCTGAGTAGTGCGTCCCATCTTTTTGCACAACGAACACAACCCCAGGAGGTCTACAAGATTCTCGGTCTCTCGGTCGAGGGGAACACCCTGGCCGATCCGGCTGCGATCATTGCCAATACCGGGTTGAAAGTTGGAGACGAGATTACCGTACCCGGCGACCAGGTGAGCCAGGCCGTGCGTAAGTTGTGGCTGCTCAAAATATTTGAGGACATTCAAATTGCCATTGAACGGACGGTGGGGAGTGGCATTTTCCTTTCCATCAAGGTAAAGGAATACCCCCGTTATGAGCGAACGGAGATTGCCGGCAATGATGAGATCAGCACTGGCGACATTGAGAAGAAGATCACCATTGTGCGTGGCCAGGTGCTTCCGCCACACGAGTTGAACAGGATTCAGAAGGAAATCGTCAAGCTGTATGAGAAAGAGGGTCTCCTCCTCGCCCGGGTGAAAGTGACATCCGAGCCGATTGATACTTCTGTCAACCGCGTGGTCCTCAAGATCGATGTTGATGAAGGCTCTGAAGTCCAGGTTGCGAGCATTGAGTTTGAAGGGAATACGGCATTCGAAGACGGTCACCTGCGGGGGGAGATGGATGAAACCTCCGAGAAGAGGTGGTGGAAGTTCTGGTCGTCGGCGAACTTTGACCGGAAGAAGTATGATGAAGACAAGAAGCTGATCGTCCAGTTTTACCGAAAGAACGGGTATCGGGACGCAGAAGTTCTATCGGACTCGATCTGGTATAGCGATGACAAAGAGGATATGCACATCCTGCTCCATGTGTACGAAGGATCCCAGTATAAGATCCGGCGGATCGCGTGGGAAGGGAACACCGTTTATTCCGACACGGTATTGAACGAGCGGCTCGGGTTCCGTCCGGGAGAGATCTACAATGCACAGAAGTTCGAGCAGAACTTGCGCGGAAACGAGGCCCAGTCGGACGTGGCGTCGCTGTTTTATGACAACGGTTACCTGAAGTTCAACCTCGAACCCGTGGAGACACGGGTGGCCGAGGACAGCCTGGATATCGCAATCAAGGTGTACGAGTTCAACCAGTTCAAAATCGGCCAGGTAAACATCAAGGGGAACACAAAGACGCAGGAGAAAGTAATCCGACGGGAACTGTACACGCGCCCCGGCGATTATTTCAGCCGCGCAGCAATCGTCAGGAGCGCCCGGCAGCTGGCGCAGTTGAACTACTTCAATCCGGAAAAGATCAAGCCGGACTACAATCTTGTAGATGATAAAACAGTGGCCCTGACGTACGAGGTGGAGGAAAAGTCCAGCGACAACATCAACGCCTCCATCGGGTACAGTGGTGCGTTCGGCGTGACGGGGGCCCTCGGGTTCACGATCAACAATTTTTCGATCAGCGAGCCTCTTTCCGGTGGGGCCGGGCAGATCCTCAATTTTGAATGGCAGTTCGGCACCGGCACGCAGTACCGGACATTCACGATCGGATTTACAGAACCGTGGCTTTACGATACACCAACGCTGCTCGGCGTCAGCCTGTTCGATACGCGGCAGGTATATACCTACGACCTCGCGCAACGCGGCGGTTCTATCCGTGTGGGGCGGCGCTTCAAATGGCCGGATGATTATTTCCGTGGCGACTGGATCCTGAACGCGCAGCATAACGATGTGAACGACGGCCGGGGAATCTACCGCGAGGGGAAATCGACCCAGGTGAGCATCACGCAGATCATTTCGAGGAACAGTATCAGCGATCCCGTCTTTCCGACGTACGGTTCCAACATTTCTCTTTCTGTTGAAATGTCCGGAGGTCCACTCCTTCCCGGATCAGTGGACTTCCACAAGTGGGTCTTCACCTCGGACTGGTATGTGCCATTGTTCGGGAGCAGTCGCGTCGCGCTCTACTTGAATTCGCAGTATGGCTACGTGGCCGACTTCTATTCTGTGTCCAACGTCTCGCCCATCGAGTTGTTCTTTATGGGGGGGACCGGGTTGGGCTTCGTGGCCACGACACCGCTGCGTGGCTATGAAGATCAGGCCATCGGTCCGCGCAACGCCTCCAATGATATCACCGGAGGCAAGGCCATGACGAAGCAAACCATGGAACTCCGGTTTGCCCTTGCCATTAACCCGATTCCCATTTACGTGCTGGGTTTTGCCGAAGGAGGGAATGTGTATGAGTCGCTGTCGAAGGCGGACTTTTTCGATCTGAAACGTTCCGCCGGGTTTGGTGCGCGACTCCAGATCAATCCCATTGGATTGCTCGGGTTCGATTACGGGTATGGGTTTGATGATGTTGACCCGCGTGACGGAAAGCCGGATGGGTGGCGCTTCCACTTCGTCTTCGGGCGCGGGTTTTAATAGTATAGGTTTCTGTTCCATTCTTCCACCAATTACTCATAGAGGTACTTGTGAAGCAAATCGTCGTTGCTCTGAGCGCCCTGATCGCGTTTGCATTCCAGAATGCTGATGCGCAGGCGCAGAAAATAGGATACGTGAACTCAACAAAGATCTTTCAGGAACTCCCGGAGGCCCAGGAAGCCCAGCGAAGGATTGACGGAATGACCAGGCCCTACCAGGACTCGCTTGCCGCGATGGAAAAAGACCTGACCACCAAGATCGAAGAGTATCAGAAGAAAGAGGCTCTGATGAATGACGCCGCCAAGAAAGCGGCCCAGCAGGAATTTGCCGACCTCCGCCGTCGCTACGAGGAATTCCGCGTGGAAAAGTTCGGCAATGATGGCGAGCTGGCCAAACAGACCGACAGGATCATCAACCCTCTCAAGGAGAGGATTCTGAAGGCTATCGAGCAAGTGGCGAAACAGGAGAAATATACATTCGTGTTCGACCAGACGGACCAGGTGCGCGTTCTCCTCTACGGGGACACGAAGGAAGACCTGACCAACCGTGTCATCGACAAGCTGAAGCGTGGCAAGTAACCAGAAACGGAGCGACGGACAATGAAACACAGTGTGCTGGTGGTGATCGCGTTGCTGTTCGCGGGTCTGGCGTCCGCGCAATCGAAGATCGGCCATATCAACTCTGAGACAATCATGCAGGCGCTTCCGGAAGCGGTCGATGCACAGCGGTCGCTGGATGGTATGGTGGCGCAATGGGAATCGGAATTGCAGAAGATGCAGTCGGACTGGAAGAAGAAGTTCGACGAGTATGACAAGAAGAAGCTGATCCTGACCGACCAGGCACGCGCGGATGCGGAAAAGGAACTGCGCGAGCTTGACCAGAGCATCGCCGATTTCCGGAACAAGAAGTTTGGTCAGACCGGAGAATTGTTCCAGAAGCAGAATGAGGTGATGAAACCCATCCAGAACAAGATCTTCAAGGTTCTGGAAGACATCGCCAAGGAAGATGGGTATGACTACGTGTTCGACCGGAGCGGGGAGATCCTGCTTCTCTATGCTAATGACAAGAACGATCTGACGCAGAAGGTGCTCGCGCGTATGCAGTCGTTCGGCAAGTAATGCCGCCAGGGCCATCATGAAGCTCCGTGAAATCGCCGCAATGCTGAACGCGGAGGTGGAGGGTAACGATGCGGTTGAGATTCAGGGAGGGTGACATCACCTTCCTTGCCAACCCGAAGTACACCCGATTTTTGGGAACGACCCGTGCCTCATCCGTCATCGTTGCACGCAACCTGGGAACCGTCGCCGGTGATGCGACCGGTCCACGTCCGGTCCTGCTCCGCGTTGATGATCCCTACACTGCATTCCTGAAAATTCTCGTCACGTTCAATCCCCCGAGTGACCCATTGCCACCCGGCATTCACTCGACCGCAGTTATCGCACCCTCCGTCACGCTCGGCCGCGACGTGCGCGTGGGTGCCCATGCCGTTATCGGCGATCGGTGCGCGATTGGTGATGGCGCGATGATCGGCCATGGAGTGGTTCTCGGTGAGCAGGTGACGGTCGGGAATGAGACCTTGCTGCATGCCAACGTCACGGTGCGCGAGGGATGCAGGATTGGCGCGCGGGTGATCATCCATTCCGGGACGGTGGTGGGGAGCGATGGGTTTGGATTCGCGCCAAAACCTGACGGTACGTTTGAGAAGATTCCGCAACTCGGAGTTGTGGTGATAGAGGACGACGTGGAGATCGGGGCGAATTGCACACTCGACCGGGCCACCCTGGGAGAGACGCGTATAAAGAAGGGAGCAAAGCTCGACAACTTGATTCAAATTGCACACAATGTGGTGATTGGTGAGAATACCGTGATCGCTGCGCAGGCTGGTATTTCAGGCAGCACAAAGCTCGGGAAGAACAACATGATTGGCGGACAGGT
>JAERML010000238.1 GCA_016844425.1 Bacteroidota bacterium | reverse complement strand
ATGGCTCAGTCACTTGCAGCAAATCCGAATCAAACAATAGGGAAAGTCATCCTTGAAACAAAGCGACAGCTATTGGGGGGTCTAGAGTTGAGTCGCGAGACGCTGTTAGGTGATCCGGCCCTGGTGATCAAGAATCCAACTCTTGCTGACGCTCATCCTGGCCCTGAGATTCCAAAGACGTTTGTACTGCGCCAGAACTTTCCGAACCCGTTCAACCCCGCAACGCAGATTACATTTGATTTACCACAGAGCGGCCTGGTCACGTTGAGGCTGTTCAACCTGTTGGGTCAAGAGGTCGGAACACTGCTGAGTGGCGCGATGGATGCAGGAACGCACGGCTACACCCTTAACGCCGACGTATTCCGGCTTGGCTCGGGCATCTATTTCTATAGGCTCATTGCGGGTGACTTCGTGCAGACCAGGAAAATGGTGTTGGTGAAGTAGGAAAATGAAGCGTGTGGGAGCTGGCTGTTGCGCGTGGTGGGAAAGATGGTGGGAGCGAGAGAGGGGAGTTACTGCGGCCAGCTCCCGTTTCATTTGTAGGCAGTCAATTCTCTTATTCTTACTTTTTGTCTTTTCCTCTCTCAGCGGCCCCAACTGGAGTGCTGTCACTTTTATTGATGGACGAACCACGCTGCTGCGAGATTCATCGGGATGGTTTTTGACAGGTACCGACTTTCCACCGACAGTTGACTCTTGTTTTTCGGCGCCGGAGACTTTCGCAACGGTACTCAACACGAACTGCTCGCTGAATCCTGCAACAAAGCCCAGCACAAGTCCTGTTTCAAAACTCACCTTGGATGGATCGATAAGGCTGATGACGTTGGACTGCATCACCACATAAATGAAGAGAGCGGCTGCGGCACCAACGAGAGGTCGTCCGGAGGTGATGAGTCCATGCAAAAGAGCTTCGGGAATCTTTGCCTGCCCTACGCGGCTTAGTTGATACATCGCGCTGACCACTCCGCCCAGAGCCCCAGCCAACGCGACCGAGCCGAGATGTAACAGGTCCAGGGGAGAGCCCGGCGCCGAAAGGAAGTACGAGATAGTCAGAGCACAAACAAGGAGGCTGGCACACACGGCGACCAGGTAATTGAGCTGTTTCCCAACCAGACGCATGCGATGATAGAGGTTGTCGCTGTGTTCATTCAGCACGTGCAGCGCTCCCACAACAACTTGCTGCAACAGGGTGCGTTCATTTTTCTTCAGGCTCCCGTTCTTTTCGAGCCGGTCAGCGAGTTTCAACGGGTTAAACAACGAGTCCGTGGATTGAAGCCGCCATCCCTTGAGCTTGGAATTGGTCTCAGCCTTGAGGGTAGCAGCACGTGCTAGGAGCTCTGCGTCGTTCATGCCAAAGATCATGGATCGCTCAGCGTCATGCAACGCGCCCCATCCACCGTTTATGTCATGTGCATCCAGGGACTGTTGAGCGAGGTCGAGCGACCGACGGACAGACCCGACCCACCAGGCAGTGGCATTCGCACCCGGTTGATTGATCAGGCTGTGCAAGTGAGCCCGGGATGATTGAAGTGCCGCATTGAGGCGAACGATGTTCGGATCCGTTACCATGCGGGTACGAGCAGGACGCCCGGATGTCCTGCAATGGTGCGTTACGAATTCGCGCTCACTCTCATGCGTAAGCCGGCTGAGCGCTTCATCGGGCACCAGCCAGGCTACTCTGTCGATCTCGCTCTTCGGAGCCGGTTTGTCATAGTCCCCGGGTTGTCCCGTCATGTGCCACAGAAGGACAACCTTTGGGCGGCCGTTTTTCAGATAGCCATAACTCCCCGCCATGACACCAAGCGTTGCCTTCAGACCTGTTTCTTCCATCGCCTCGCGGAGGGCCGTGTCCTCCAGGCCCTCACCGGCTTTTGGACGGCCCTTCGGTAACGTCCAGTCGTTATGTTTGGGGCGATGGACAATGGCGATGCGAGCTTTGCCGTTGTCGGCGGACCACACCAACCCTCCGGCAGCGAGTTCCACGTCAGCGGCGTTCATCGATCTGTTCTCTTCAGTGGCGCTCATGTCGTGTCTCCTTTGAGTCGGCAATCGTTTTTTCTATTGTTGGGATCAGTTAGTCCTTTCGCAAAGACCGGAGATTATGACAACTGAAAACTGGTTGAACGACCGAACGAAGAACGAATTGTTGCAGGTTCATCCAAGCCTCTCTTTGCGAGATGAATTCCATGACGGCTCCACCAGGTTTTATCTACTTCTCTGTGCCGCCATTCATCCGATGAAGCTCATTGTTTTCTGTCGAAGACTCCTCGATTAATGTCTTCCTGTTGGAATCATCTCGACCACTTTCCTGGAATTCATAGTTGTAGCTGTGGCCTGTTCCTGCTCCAACCATTAGCCCAATGAATCCACCCGTCCCCGCCCCAAGTAATAGACCAATGGCAGTCCCGAGACTTTTATCTTCTGACGTTTTTACCAAAACGTTGCCCAAGAGCGCCCCGAGTCCACCAGCTCCAACCAGGCCAATCCCCAGACCCTCGAAGGCCCCAAGCAAATGGTCCTTGATTACGATTTTGTTGATCCGTCCGCTGCTTGCCCTGGATTCTTCGTTCGTCCGCGGGTCAATCCACGAAACAGAGTCATCGGATACCTTCACGTTTTTTGCCGGTACTTCCTGGCCACCCGTCAGCTCGATTGTGGCGTTCCGTTCCTTGAAGTCTTCATTCATCTTTTTGTAGTCGGTCGAACGAACCGAGTAGGAATTCGAGCAGCCACATAAGACACTCGCGACAATGAACAAGCTTGCCGCCAACGTCATCTGCAGAATACGGTGCTGTTTCATGTCCAACTCCTTGTGAGGCAGGGAACCGCAGGTGAGTCGAGAGGTGGGCACTGCGTGGTTGAATCTATACGAACCGGCGAAGAAAGTCAAGTGCAAATTCCTACCATAAAGACCTGCCCGCCATTCAAGTACCTTGAAGGCAGGCGGGCACCAGGACACAAAGGTTTTTTTGAATGTGTTGTTGACTTCGTGTCTTGGTGGTTTGCTTTTGATACTGTTTGCTTCTTCCTGCCGTTGTCGGTGATGAGTTGACTAAAGATCTTTCGGTGTGAGACCTGTGTGCTTTGCGATGCGGGAAAGCATGCGAGGTCCGATCTCTTCATTGTCGTGCGAATACGTAATCGGGCCAACCAGGTCTTGCAAGAATTCGGTGGGATCCTGCCGTCTCTCTTTTAACAGTCCAACCAAGCCGCAAGAGTGCCGCAAGGACACGCCGGGCTTTCTGAGACGGCCAATAGCTCATGCAGCGAGAAAGGAAATCGTCATCGGGAGATGCATGGCTTCACCGTGGTCAATGCGCTCTGCCAATACTCTCAGAGCGAGCGCTTGAGCATGGGAAGTCGCTTCCTCACGAGTTTTCCCGTACGCGAGGACACCTGGAAGGTCGACGACTTCCGCAATCCACCGGCCATCATCCTCTTGTTCAAGTTCGATTTTGAGATTCATGATTCCCCATTGTTTACTGGAAACAAGGTAAAACAAACCTGGGACATGCGCAAACCTGAAGAACAGTTGCTCGACCTGCCTGCCAGAATCACGCCTCCTTGCTTCTTCCCGCCGTTGTCGGTATTTTCATCCACAATGATCTTGATACTCCCTTGCAGCTTGTAGATAAGCCCCTCGCCATCGTCGATGTGGAGACCACCGGCTCCAGCGCGATCTACGGCCGGATTATCGAGATTGCGGTGATTCGCGTTGAGGAAGGCAAGGTCAAGCGGCAATTCCAGTCCCTCATCAATCCGCAGCGGTTCATCCCGTATTCCATCGAGCAGCTCACCGGCATCACGAACGATGACGCTGCCAACGCTCCGCTCTTCGATGATATTGCGCGGGAGCTCTTCCGCCTTCTCGATGGCGCCATCTTCGTCGCGCACAATGCGAGGTTCGATTACGGGTTTATCAAGAACGAATTCCGCCGGTTGGGCAAGACGTTCAAAGCTCGATGTCTCTGC
>JAERML010000357.1:845-2898 GCA_016844425.1 Bacteroidota bacterium | reverse complement strand
TTATAGAGCGTCGCGATCGCAATGTCCCAATCGTCGGCAGTTGTTGGCGTCTTGAGCAACACCTGGTAGCCAACGATCAGCCACTGCTTCTTCGCCTCCTCCTGCTGGGGCACGAAGTTCGCGCGCAGGTACTTCATGTATTCATCGGCCTGCCCCTGCTTCATTCTGTAGAAGCTGACCACCCGGACATTTCCTTCGGTGTAATTGTCTTGAGCAAATGCAACCGTGGCCATCAAGGCCAAGACCGCTATGAATGTGATTCGTTTCATGGTACTCCTTTATGGTGGATGTGAATGATGAGTTGTTTGGTACTACTTGCCTTCTGCCATCTTCACGAGATCCGCTGCAGAGTACGGACCGCCCGCGAACGTGTCAGAGTGGTTGCCGATATATTGACGGAACTTGAGCGATGCCGCCATGCCTATGGGCATGCCTTTCTTCTTTCTGATCTCATCATCCTTTTTGTCCACGGCTTCCTGCTGTGCAGAAGGTAACTGTGGCGTGATGCTGATGAAATCCCACCCTGCCCCCTGATGATGGGCGTACCATTGCGTTGCGGGCGCACCGGCCTCCTTTGCGACTGCCTCAGCTTCTGCCATCCACTTCAGGAACTCCAGGTGCTTGCCTGCAGACACATTGTAGATCGCAACCATGCTTTCATTATCCTGCGCCACCGCCATGGGGGACGTGTCGATCAGGAGCAGTACAACGAGTGAAGCAAGAACAGTTTTCATACGAACCTCTCGAATGGTGAATGAATGGTGTGTGGATTGTTGTGAAGTGATTGGTTGCGCCAATCTTCTTGGAAGTGGAGGTGACTATGAGTTGCTTCTTCCGGAAATGAGAAGTCTGCCGGAGGTTTGCCTCGATGTCTCGAAGAAGCGGCAGAGATTGAAGTGGGGGCAAGCTACATATGGCCATTCTTTTCAATTTTCCAGCCGGCCTCAGGAAGTGAATTGAAAATCCCTGAGCTTCTTTCTACATTATGAATGTTCACACTAGAATCAATCTCTGATCTTCCTCTTCCGCCGATGCATGGCGGCCTTCCGTTCTTTGTGTCGTATCATTCCCGACATGTTCAATCTCTATGCTGGAGCTTCAACCATGATACTTCGCTATATACTCTGTTGGTTCATTCTGCTGATTGTCGCGATGTTCAACGGCGTAATCAGGGAAAAAGTCTACAAGGAAAGTCTCGGAGAACTTACCGCTCACCAGGTCTCAACGCTCACGGGGATTGTGCTGTTTGGTATCACGATCTGGGGACTGAGTAAACTGTGGCCGCTTGAATCATCGCGACAGGCATGGGCCATCGGACTCATCTGCCTCATGATGACGGTGGCGTTCGAGTTTCTCTTCTTCCATTACGTAACAGGAAATTCCTGGAGCGAGTTGCTCAACAACTACAACATCTTTGAAGGAAAAGTGTGGGTGCTGGTTCTTCTCTGGACACTCATTGCGCCGTACGTGTTTTGGCGGGTCCAGCAATGACAAGTGTCGTGAGGCGGTGAAGTCTGTTAAGAGTGGCTCTGGCCGACAACACTGACGGCAATGACAGTCGTATCGTCCCCCGGGATGGATACTCCGGAGAACTTTTGGAGTTGTTCCTTCAAGGTCCCAATCATGTTGCGGGCTGAATTCCCGGAGGTCTCACGCAAAAGCTTTTCCAAACGCTCCTGGCCAAACAGTTGTTCCTTTGCGTTCATCGATTCAACCACTCCATCAGTGTACAACACCATCCGGTCGCCTGGACGCAAAGTGATTGTGCCTTGCGAGAACTCTGTCTGCTCGATGAGTCCGATTGCGGCGCCGGTCGGGAGCAATGCTTCGATCGAACCATCGGCTCGATGGACAAGCGGAGGATTATGTCCGGCGTTGCAGTACGTGAGGACGCGTGTGTTCTCATCGTACCGGGCGAGGAAAAGCGTGACAAACTTGGTGAGCCGGATGTTGTGGTTGAAGAGATGATTCAGCCGCGCAACGACATCGGCAGGCTCGGTGCTCTCCGGAGCGATGATTCGCAGTGACGCCTGCAGGCTCGCCATCAGCATGC
>JAERML010000357.1:0-828 GCA_016844425.1 Bacteroidota bacterium | reverse complement strand
TGCCCATAACATCGGCGATGACGATCGCGTGAGAGCCATCCTTCATCCGGACGAAGTCAAAGTAGTCGCCCCCTACGATGCGCGCGGGCTGACTGAACGCCGCAACCTCCAATCCACGAATCTCAGGGACGTTGTGCGGCAGCAGCGCCCTCTGCACCTTCTGTGAGAGTTCCAGGTCATTCTCCAGCAGTGACCTTTCCTTGCCGGTCAGATGATCGATACAGACGCACGCCGTGTAATCCATTTCAAGGCGGCTTGTCTCGACGTAGTCGTGGCAGACCTTGCAGAGCCCGAGCGTCTTCTCCTCGGCTTTCTGCAACGCGGCGCGGTGCGAAGTTGCTTCACGCCTGCCGGTGTGCCACTCAGCCACTCGACAAGGTTCTGTCGTCGCTGTGCAATGCTTTCCTTCAGTTGCTGCAACACGGTAGTGTCCATTGTACCCTCTCGCTGCTTTGTTCATTCTACGGCTGAAACGAGGGAATGTTCCGGTGAAATCCGGCGACAATCTTGGTAGGGTCTCACTTTGATTCCGCCTATGCACAACCGTCACCTTGAGCGCCTGCCCGCCGAACTTGCTTCACGAAGGCAGGCGGGGAGTCGAAAGGTGACACATGCTCGTATGACAGGCTTCGCGGAGTTTATCCCGCCGTCTGGTTCGACTACGCTCACCATGACGGCGGGGCTCAGCCTGACGTGGATTCGCAAACCGAGACACTACCAAAATCCCGAACGCGTCATGCAGCGGGTTTTATCCCGGCAAGGGGCAGGAAGATCGACCTGTCCCTGACGAACGCGCCGATCCAGATGATAACCAGAGTAATTGTTGGG
>JAERML010000237.1 GCA_016844425.1 Bacteroidota bacterium | reverse complement strand
TCTGTTCGGAAGTGGAACGATAGATGTTGTAGTAGCGGGCCCAATCATCATCGCGTGCGGGGGAAGGAGCAAACCATTCCAGATGAAATACATTGGGATCGATCTCACTTACCGCGAGGTCACCAGGAGGAAGTGGAGGAACGGGATCCTTCCATGGCATCGGAGGAATGTTGGCAAGCGTCGCGTAGCGGCCGCCGAGCACGTTCATGTTACTCACGTGCTCATATCGAAAGAACACTTGTCCGTTCGCTCCAAAGAAGCGAGCGGAGTCGATTTGTTTCGGCAACTCACGCATCACCTCTGGCTTGTACGCTCCAATGCCAGCCCATATCTGTCTGCCGGAGGCGCCGCGTTTCCATGATCGTAACAGCTCTGCAAAATCCGGGTCGTCTTTCGTTGCACCGAAGTCCCAATAGAGTTGCGGGGAGAGATAGTCATGCTTTTTCCTCTGCAGCCATCCTTGCGAATCCTGATAGTATGAATAGAACGCACCCCACCCGTTCCCGCTGCTGAAGACACCGAGAGGAGCAGATCCAACCTTCAGCATCGCCTTCATGCGCATCGCGCTGTCGTAGAATGCAGAGACGAACGTATCGATGTTGGCGCGCCGCCAGTCATCACGTTCCATCCCATATCCGTACCGGCGATAGGTGTCTCTATCCGGAAAATCCTTACCCGGATACCTGATGAAGTCGAAGTTGATGCCGTCAACATCATAACGCCGGACCAGCTCAAGCGCAACTCGCACGAGATAGTCCCGAACTTCCGGCACACCCGGATCGACCCATCCTTCTCCATCGACTTCATGAACCCAAGCGGCAAACCGTCGTGCAGGATGCAATGGAGCGCTCACTCCGACAGGAGATAACCCGCGGATCTTGTACACGTTGAACCACGCGTGAACTTCCAGTCCTGCTTTGTGTGCTTCGCTCAGCAAGAACGCAAGCGGGTCCCAACCGGGATCTTTGCCAAGTGTGCCCGTAAGGTTCTCAGCCCAAGGCTCGTAGCTTGACTGGTAGTACGCATCACCACGGGCTCGCACCTGAAAGATAATCGTGTTGAAGTGCGCAGCTTTGAGGTCCGCGACTATTTTCTTGAGGGATGTTTGTTGCTCAATCCGGTCCAAACTCTTCGGCCAATCCAGCCCCGCGGCGGTTGTAACCCACACAGCACGGACTTCCTGCTTCGGAGGCAAGACTGGCCGCTGGGCATAAGCACCATCGACGAACGCCCACGCAACCATCACCGATAACGCGGCGAACAACCGGGCAGTTGGAGTGAAGAGAGGCATATTGGGGTTACAATGTAGAGAGGGGCGCAGAGAGATGCAACGCAGAATCTCTTGAGGATGTCAATCGAGAAAGCCTGAGAGGCGTTTCACAATCTGGTCAATGGTGACGCCAAGCTTGCGTTCATCCGTGGGAACGATGATGTCGGCTTGCTCATAGTACTGCTCGCGTATTGCATAGAGATCCTGGATGCGAAGTCGGAGCGCTTCCTCACTCAGCCGCTCGCCGGAAACATCGACAAGGACCGGACGGTCCGTCTTGTGCTGTAGTCTTTTGAATAGCTGGTCGGGTGCAGTTTTCAGATAGATCAGAACTCCCGATTCACGGATCAAAGGAAAGCTGACGGGGTCGGCAATCGTCCCACCTCCAAGCGAAATGACCATGTGGTCCTTGGTTCGCAGCTCCTGGAGCAGTGTGCGTTCAAGCGATCTGAAATACTCTTCCCCGGAAGCATGAAAGATTTCCTTCACCGTCTGCCCTGTCTGTTGTTCAATCGCCTTGTCGATGTCGATGAAATCATACCCGAGCGTATTTGCAAGGATAGGTCCGATGGTGCTTTTGCCGCTCCCCATGAAGCCGGTGAGATAGATGCGATGATTCCCTTTCTGCTCGTCTGGACGTTGCATGATGTTCAGATGCGGAGAATCTGGAGATGGACGTGAACGGCCACAGGCTCTCAGAAGTTGAAGACTGTGCCCAGCTGGAACACCACGCCATCTGTGTGGACGCGGCCATCAAATGGCGCCCGGCTCACATTGATGAAAGTTCCGTTGTACACAGCGGTGGAGGAGGCAAATTGGTTGGTGGTTTGAAACTGAAGGTCGCGGAACTTCATTTCGGCGTTGAGTGAGAACCATTCGGTAAACCGATAGCTTAGTCCGCCGAGTACGTGGATGCCGAACCCGCGCCCTATGTCAGTCGTCGCTGCTTCGGTGTTACCAAGTTTGTACACACGTCTCCCGAAATACCCGCCTACTCCTCCTCCCATGAATACACCAAAGGTCTCCCCCGACACGGGAATGAGAAAATACCCTGTCAGTTCGACGGGGATAACGCGGTATCCGTCTTCAACAGGAATGGACTTCGAGGTGGAAATGCGGACGGTCTGGGTGACCGTGGTCCGGATGTAATCGGTGGAAAGTCCAAGCGCGATGTTCGTTTCGGGAATCAGGTAACGAACCTCCAAGCCGTAACCAAAGAAATCTTCAAGAGAGAAAAACTGGCTCCGCTGGATCACATCGGGAGAGTTTGGGTTCGTGAAAAGGCGTGATGCGGTAGTGATGTTTGCTTTCAGCACTACGGCAATGTTTCGCTCCTGCGCAGATGCAGACGGTCGGAGAAAGATCGCGTTGAGAACGAAAAGGACTGAGAGAATTCGAACAATCATACCCAACCTCACATCACCAACTATCTGAAGAAGTTTTCCCTGTCGTCCTCAATATCGGAATTCTCTTTCAGTTTTGCAATCCAATCGTTCAGGAACTTGGTTTTCTTTTCCTGCATCAATTGGTTCTTCAGTGTTTCACGCTCCGTTGTGAACGCAGTTGAATCGAACGGAGTCCGTGAGATAAGTTGAATAAGGTACGCGCCACGGAATCCTGAAACTGGGGGCGAAATCTGTCCCACTGCAAGACCGGAGACTGCACCGATGAAATTCGGATCGCGCCCCACGCCGGGCGGCCCGGAAGAGAGCGTGAATTGTGCCGTCCGTTGCACGTTGATGGAAGCATTGAGATCGTGAATCTTTGTGAGGCTGTCATTCGGCGAGAGCTTCGACCTGAGGGATGCAGCAATTGCTTCGGTTCTTGCCAGCTTGTTCTTCCGCAAAACCTGTGGCCTGATTGCCTCCTTGACTTCATCAAACGATTTTACTCCTGCATTCTTTATCGTTCTTAAAGGCCCACCGTGTGATGCTCTCATTGACACCAATGCCCGGAACAAATCCACCTTTCTCCTGGACCTGGCTCTCCTTCACTTCAAGCCCAAGCGATTGTGCCTCCTTTGTGAACTCGGATGAGCCGGCATTGTATGCGAAGTCGCGGGCTCGTTCAAAAATATCGTTCTTGGTCTGTGAGCCTGGAATCACTGGAAGGATGATTTTGGAGATTTTCATTTCCCGGTTGTCCCTGGCAACCAGCTTTATGATATGGAGGCCAAACTGCGACCGCACCGGGGCAGAAACAGCACCGACTTTCATCCTAGAAACTGCATTCTCAAACTCCTTCACCATTCTCCCCTTCGTGAACCATCCTAGGTCACCTCCCCGGCTGGCAGATCCGGGGTCCTTTGAATACTGCTTCGCGAGAGCTGCGAAATCCTTTCCTGACTTCGCCTCGCGCGCAACCTCCTTGGCGGTTGCCTTGATTGCATTCGTATCCTTTTCGCCTTCAAGGGAGAAAAGGATATGGCTGGCTTTTACGTAGTCGTTGGCAGACTTCCGTTGATCGAGTATCTTGGTCAAATGATATCCGTCGGCTTCAAGTGTCGGGCCCAGGATATCTCCCGCCTTCCCATTGAACACGATGCTATCCAATGTAGCAGCCACCTCGCCGCGCCGAAACCACGCTCCACTATCTGGTTTCTCGGAGTAGGTTGACGTCAACTGGATGAAGTCCATACCGCTGCGGGCTTTTGCAGCCGCGTC
>JAERML010000037.1 GCA_016844425.1 Bacteroidota bacterium | reverse complement strand
CCCTTGTAGATCAAGCCGGCGTCAAAGAATTTCCGGAGGGCCCACCAGACGGATTCGATGTAGTCATTCTCGAACGTAACGTATGGCTTCGTGAGGTCCACCCAGTAGCCCATCTGCTCGGTCATCACTTCCCAGTCGGTCTTATATTTCCAGACGGACTCGCGACACTTCCGGTTGAACTCCGCCACGCCGTATTTCACAATCTCATCTTTATGCTTGAAGCCGAGCTGCTTTTCTACTTCGATCTCAACGGGAAGCCCGTGCGTATCCCATCCCGCTTTACGGTGAACCTGGAAGCCGCACATTGTTTTGTAGCGGCAGACCAAATCTTTCAGGGCTCTGCTCATCACATGGTGGATGCCGGGCCGACCGTTCGCCGTGGGAGGACCTTCGTAGAAGGTAAAACCAGGCTTCCCGCTGCGCATGGAGACACTCTTCTCGAAGATCTGGTTCGTCTTCCAGAAGCTCAGAATCTCCTGCTCGACGGCAGGGTAGGATATTTTCTCGCTCAGCTCCTTGAACATGTTACTTCAATTCGAACACTACATCCGTTGTTGCGTTGATCGTCAGCTCGCCGGTCATTACGGGCGCCGCCGTGGTCATGGCATCAGCCATGGCCGTCCGCATGTTATACATGGGCCCGGGCGCAGCAACAGATTCCGAAATACTCATGACGCTGCCGAGCGATGCCCCCAGTTCTTTGGCCAGCACCGTGGCGCGTGCCCGTGCATCTGCAGCAGCTTTCGCAAGCGCGTCGCGCTCCAGCTCCCGGTGCCGTGAAGATTCGTACACCAGACCACCGAAGCTCGTTGCCCCCGCGTTCACAGCTTTGTCCATGAAATCGCCGACTTTCTCCATCAGCTTCCCCTTGAACAGTACGCTGAATTCGTTCGTCCCTGCATAACCAACAATTGGCGGCGGCTGAATGTTACGTTGATAATCGAGGATCGGCGAAACACTGACGCGAGAAGTCTGAATGTTCTTGTCGTCAATTCCATAACTCTTCAAGATAATGAGAATGTCGCGTGTTTTGGTACTTGCCTGTGTCATCGCTGCAGATGCCGACTCGCCGCGCGTGTTCACCTGGACGCTGAGCCGCACCTGATCGGGCTCCGTCATTACCGTCCCCAAACCCCGCACGGAAACAGTCCGCGGTTTCAAGTCTTTCGTGTCCTTTTGCTGTGCCTGGACAAGTGCTCCACAACCAACGATTAGTGTTATTATCAAACCGATGCGTTTCATGATTCTACTTTCCTCTGAATTGTGAAAGAACCCAGAGCACCAAGCTAACGAGAGCACTGATCAGGATGCTCGAAGTGATTGGGAAATGAAACTCAAAATTCTCCCTTTTGACGTGAATATCACCAGGAAGCTTACCGAGGAACGGAATGCGGTCGGCGAACATGAGAAGTCCCCCAACAGCGGCAAGCACCACGCCGGCAATCACCAGAAATTTTCCGAACGATTGCATTGCCAGCCCCCTACAGATGCTCCACAACACCCTTCATAATCGTGGTTAGCTTCGGTTCCGTCCTGGCTGCAACGGCAATGATCTCCTCCACATTTGCCGGCTGCAACGAGTCCGGAAAGCATTCGTCGGTAATGATGGAGAACCCGAGGACTCGCATCCCCATGTGGTTCGCGACAATGTTTTCGGGTACAGTGGACATCCCTACCGCATCCGCACCGATGAAGCGGAGGAACCGGTACTCCGCGCGTGTCTCGAGATTCGGCCCAGGCACCGCAACAAACACTCCCCGCTCCGTTCTGATGCGCTGGTCAAGTGCGATTTTTTCCGCAAGAGCGATCAACTCTCTGTTGTATGGTTCCGACATATCGGGAAACCGCGGGCCAAGCGTGTCGTCATTCGGACCGATGAGCGGGTTGTCCCCCAGCAGGTTGATGTGGTCAGTGATGATCATAATGCTGCCGCGAGAAAACTGAGGGTTCATACCGCCCGCGGCATTGGAGATCAGCAGTGTTTGAACACCGAGGAACTTCATCACGCGAACAGGGAATGTTACCTGTTGCATGGAGTAGCCTTCATAGTAGTGAAAGCGACCCTGCATGGCAACGACCTTCTGCTTCCCAAGCATTCCAAAGATCAACTTTCCGTGATGCGATTCGACGGTTGAAAGAGGAAAGTGGGGAATATCGCCATAGTCTACCACCACCTCAGCATTGATCTCCTTCGCGAGGCCGCCGAGACCGGTGCCCAGAATGATGCCGATCCCCGGCTCCATGCCGGTTCTCGTACGAAGAAATGTTACGGCATCGTTAATGTGTTTCCGTAGCTCTGTCATCGGTGATGTTTTTCAGGATGTCATCCAACTGAATTGCCTCTTTGCCCGTTCCTTGTGCACCGTTGCTCCCTTCAAGCACATCCCCTCCCATGTCGAGTGCTTTGATCAGATCCAACTCCGAGCTGAGCAGCACTCGTAACCTGCCGATCAAGGATTCCTTTCGGGCTTTCAACTGAATGAGCTCATTGTTCAGGCGGGCGAGATCCGTGTTTGCTTGTTCCACGATCCGGGCCGCTTTCATCTCCGCTTCCCGTGCAATCAGCTCGGCCTCCTTTCGGGCCGCCTCGTAGGTCTTGCCCGTTGCTTCTTGTGCCTGCAACAACGTTTGCTGGAGTGTCTTCTCAATCTGACGGTAGTCCTTCAACTGGGTCTCCAGCTCCACTGCCCGGTCCCGCATCTCTTTCTGTTGCCTGAGCAAATCCTCGAATTCGCTCGCCACCATGTCCATGAAGGTGTCCACTTCGACGGGATCGTACCCTCGCATGACCTTCTTGAACTCCTGCTTCTTAATATCAAGTGGTGTGAGTTTCATGGGAACCTCCGTAGTCGAACGACTGTGTGTGACTGAACAAGCGTTACGTTTATGCTTTTTTTGTCCTTGACCCGAATATCGCCGTGCCTATCCTAATAATAGTGGCCCCCTCATCGATTGCCACTTCAAAATCCCCTGTCATGCCCATGGAAAGGTGCTTCATCTCCACGTTCGGCTGGTTCAGCAGGCTGATTTCTTCTTTCAACATCCTTAACTGCCTGAACATCGGTCTTGACCCTTCCGGGTCGGGGAGAAATGGTCCGATGGTCATCAATCCCTTGATCTTGATGTGGTCAAGGCTTGAAAGACTTTGTATGAACTCCACGGTTTCCTGCGGGCGAACTCCAAATTTTGAGGATTCATCCGTTGTGTTCACTTCTACCAGAATGTCAACAACCCTCCCGGACTGAACCCCTCGTTTGTTGATTTCCCCAGCCAAAGTGGCATTGTCAACAGCATGGATGAGAGAAACCCAGTCAGACAGGTATTTCACCTTGTTGGACTGCAGATGTCCGATGAAATGCCAACGGATCGACGAATCTTGGAGATCTTCCCGCTTTTTCAACATCTCCTGGACATAGTTCTCGCCGATATCGAGAACGCCTGCGTCCACCGCCTCTTTAACAGCCGTTGCCGGGAAGGTCTTCGAAACAGCAAGGAGCGTAACAGCCGCCGGATCCATCCCAGCGTTTAGACACGCGATCCGGATTCTCTCCCGTATGTGCCCTACATTTTGGTAAATCATTAAAAACCAAAGGCTTAATATAAGCCATACCGTGTTCAAAATCAATAAAATGGTACGATTTCACCAATCTCTTCCACGTTCCCTTCCACGTGATCTCCGGTTTCTTGACTTATGGTCTATTTTTCTTTTCCTTTATTCCAAGACGGACACAGATAGGCTCCCGATGATTCCGTGGAGTTGTTGTCCACATTTTTGAAGAGGGCTTTGCATGAGCAATCTGGATTTTGGCAGCTTCGGGGACGATCCCGAGAACGAGCAACATCGGAAAGACCGTCTTGATGAAGAGCTGAAGCGGTTCCGGGACATGTTAAAGAACGGCTCCTCCGGCATCTCCAATATCGAGGCCCTCGAAGAGATCATCAACTATTACTTCGACAATGAGAAATACGAGGAAGCCCTCCACTTTGTTGACGAGCTTCTCGAAGTAGTCCCCTACAGTGCCGACGCCTGGCAAAAGAAGGGTATGATTTTGAGCGGCCTTTTCAGATACGAGGAGGCCGTCGATTGCTATGATCGTGCATTAAACCTGAACCCGGTGGATCCGGAGATGCTGATCAACAAGGGTATCACACTTGATGATCTTGGCAGGAACGAAGAAGCTCTTGCCTGCTTCGAACGGGCCCTGGAAATTGACCCCACAAATGAAGACGCCCTCTTCAACAAGGCAATCATCTTTGAGAAGATGGCACAATTCGACGATGCAATCCTCATGTTCAGGTACATCATCGACGGAAACCCTGAGCACCGGGATGCCTGGTATGAACTGGGGTACTGTTACGACTACCTCGATAAGCCAGAGGAGTCTCTTCGGGCCTACGACGAACATCTGAAGCTGGACCCCTACAACTACAACGCCTGGTACAACCGTGGAATCGTCCTGAACCGGCTGGTTCGCTACAGCAAGGCCATCGACAGTTACGATATGGCCCTCGCCATTCACGAGAGCTTCCCTGCAGCGTGGTACAACAAAGGAAATGCACTCGCCAATATGGGCCGCCTCCACGATGCCATCGGGTGCTACAAAGAAACCCTCCGTCTCGAGGAAAAGGATGTTCCTGCCTGGCACAACCTCGGTAATGCGTATGAGGAGCTGGGTGAGTACGAGGAGGCAATCAAGTGCTTTAGCCAGGCAATCAAGTACGATCCGGACCATTACGAATCATATTTCGGCCGCGGAAGTTGCTACGATTCACTGGAGCAGTTCAGGCGTGCCCTTACGGACTACAACAAGGCCCTTTCGTTGTGCAAGGATTATCCGGAGCTCTGGTACGCGAAAGCGGATCTACTGTACAATATGGGGCGTATCCGGGAATCGCTTATCAGTTACCGGGTGGTCACAAAGCTGGAGCCGATGAACTTTGAGGCGTGGTTGGACTACGGTGAAACACTTTTCGAGCTTGGTTACTTCAAACAGTCTCTGAAATCGTTCGACCGATCCATCCAGGCAAACCCGAACTCTGCGGATCCGTACTACAGCAGGGCAAAAGTCCTGCTTGTCCTCAACCGCACGTTTGATGCACTCGAGTCGTTGAAGAGCTCATTCCAACTGGACCCGGACAAGCGGAGGATGTTTGAGCAGGAGTTCCCCGGTGTCCGATCCATCAAAGAATTCAAGAGCATCCTCCGACGGTAAATCTTGCCGGGGATGAATTCGCCACAGATATTGTGTATATTTAAGCCGTCCCGGAAATCCGGGGCGGCGTTTTGTTTTTCACGTGCGGGAGATTCCCATGCTCTTTGAAAATACCCGGAGGAAATACGTCGACTTGACCACGATCCTGCGAGATATGGGGAGCGTTGCCATCGGGTATTCCGGCGGCGTGGACAGCACACTTCTTATGAAGGTGGCCGTCGACGTTTTGGGTACGAACGCCATTGCCATGATCGGTCGATCAGAAACGTATCCGACAAGGGAATTCGAAGAGGCTGTTACACTCGCCGACCAGATCGGGGCACGTTATATTGTAGTCACCACTGAAGAGACGGATGTTGTAAAGTTCAGGGAGAACCCACCGGACCGGTGCTACTTCTGCAAGACCGAGTTGTTTGGAAAGCTGGACGAAATCGCCGCAAGCGAGAATATCGCCTGGATTGCGGACGGGACGATCACTGATGATGTTGGAGATTTCCGACCAGGAATGAAAGCCCGGACGGAGAAGAACGTCCGCTCCCCACTACTTGAAGCCGGACTTAGCAAAGCCGAGGTCCGGGAGATCTCGCACCATCTCGGACTTCAAACCTGGGACAAACCGGCCTTCGCCTGTCTTTCCTCACGCTTCCCGTACGGAATGGCAATTACCAAAGAAAACCTGACAAGGGTGGACCAGGCCGAGACGTTGCTGCGTGATCTCGGATTCAGGTTCTTCCGCGTACGGTTTCACGATGAACGGACGGCACGCATCGAGGTCGGGACTCAAGAAATCACGCGTTTGATGGATGACGGGCTCCGTGAGAAGATCGTTGCGCATCTGAAGGGGCTCGGCTTCACGTACATCACACTCGACCTGCAAGGATATCGGACCGGTTCCATGAATGAAGTCCTTCCGGTCGAGATCCAGCTGCAATACTCTTCCTGACTGAGCCTGCCCATAGCATTGCTCCCCCCATGCCCGACACAAAACCACGACTTGTAGTCCTTGGCACCGGCTTCGGTGCGTTCAATCTTGTTAAGCACCTCAAGGATGACTATATCTTGTATGGACTTCTTCTCCGGTCCACAGGAAACTGGCCAACAGGGTTTGTGAAGAATGCAAAACTCCCCAAGGATCAACGCGAACGGATTGTGATCGATTCTTATTTCCAGGTCAAAGGATTTGACAATATCTTTGCCATGGAGAATTGCAGCATGATCGAGGCGGGATCGCTCCCCGCAACGTCCCAGGTTGCCCAGCAACAGGGGAAGTATCTCGGTAAGGCACTCACACGGCGGGCGCGAAAACTCTCCGTGGAGCCGTTCCGCTACAATCATCTCGGTATGCTTGCATACGTCGGTGCCAACCGCGCACTTGCTGATCTCGAGACGTACAAGGGCCGTGGGTGGGCCATGTGGCTTTTCTGGCGCTCTGCGTACCTTTCCCGAATCGTCAGCGTCAAGAACAAAGTGCTGGTCATGTTCGATTGGATCAAAGCGAAGATTTTTGGGCGGGACATCCGTCAGTTCTGATCAAGATCACAGAAGCACCATTGCCACCTCAAACAAACGGAGAGCCCTTTGTCAGGAAAAAACTCATGGAAATTTCCCCAAGCGTTCTGGATAGCAAATGCCGTCGAGCTTTTCGAGCGAGCATCGTTCTATGCGGTTTTCATCACCTTTACGCTCTACCTTTCCAACGTCGTCGGGTTTGATGACATCGATGCGGCCTGGCTCGGCGGGTTCTATGCCGCTGGTGTCTATTTCATGCCGCCCTTCACGGGTGCACTGGCAGACAAGATGGGGTTCCGGAGAGCAATGCTTCTTGCATTCGCATTACTCACGGTCGGGTTCTTTGCTCTGGGCTCGTTGCCATACAAAGCCACGACGGTACCGGCAGTTATTCTGCTTATTCTTGGCGGATCGTTTATCAAAGGACTGATTACCGGAACAGTTGCAAAGACCTCCTCAATTGAACACCGAGCCAGGGCGTTTTCCATCTTTTACGGGATGGTGAATGTCGGCTCGTTCTCCGGGAAGTCCATCGCATATCCGTTGCGTTTGAACCTGGGACTTGAGTCCATCAACTACTTCTCCGCCGCACTGTCGCTTCTTGCGCTGGTTGTTGTGTTCATCTTCTACAGGAATGTAAGTGCCGAGGGAGAAGGCAAGAGGATTGCAGAAGTATGGCGGGGGCTTGTCCGCGTTGTGACAAACCCGCGGCTCGTTACACTGATACTGATTGTTTCGGGATTCTGGATGATTCAGCACCAGATGTACGCCACCATGCCGAAATATGTATTGCGCACGGTTGGCCAGCAGGCATCGCCGGAATGGATTGCCAATGTCAATCCTGCAATCGTCGTCACATTCGTTGTGATCATCACTCAACTCATGAAAAAGGCGAGGGCAATTACATCCATGACCATCGGGATGCTGATTATGCCGCTGTCCGCGTTGTGCATGGCGTCGAGTCCGACGTTGGAGGCGTTGTTGGGTGCCCCTGTATCGCTCCCCTTTAGTTTCTCCGCTCACCCAATCACTATCATGTTGATTGCGGGAATTGTGCTGCAGGGACTTGCCGAGTGCTTCATCTCGCCACGCTATCTGGAGTTTTTTTCCAAGCAGGCACCAAAGGGAGAAGAGGGGCTGTACCTCGGTTTCGGACATCTTCATTCATTCATTGCCAACCTGCTTGGCTTCGGACTTTCAGGGTATCTGCTCACGAAGTATTGTCCCGATCCCCGCACACTTCTTCCGGAACAAATGGCAACGGCGTATGTGAACGCGAACTACATTTGGTACTACTTTGCCGCAATCGGTCTCATATCGGCAATCGCGCTGTATGTCTACGCAACGGTAGTAAAGAGAATTGACGCGAGAAAAAGCTCGGTAGCATGACGGGAACAACAATTATGAGGTGAGATGGGGTCCAATACGTGACTTCAAGCTCGCACGCCGCAAGCTCATGAAACGAAATGCGTTCTAGTCACACACACTCATGGTCATGGAATACAAACGCTTCGAAACAGAACTCGTCGTCCGTCCGGACGATATCGACATGAATAACCATGTGCACGGGTCGCGGTATCTCGACTACGTGCTCTACGCCCGCTTCGACCAGATGGGCCGATGTTACGGCATGCCAATGGATGAATTTTTGAAGAAGGGGTGGAACTGGTACCAGAAAACGTT
>JAERML010000236.1 GCA_016844425.1 Bacteroidota bacterium | reverse complement strand
GTCGTAACCGCGAACTCACCTGGATTCGCCTTGATCGCTACTACGATGAGGCGGGTGGGGAATTCTCTGTGTCGCATCAGCCTATGATGTGCCAGCACTGTGGAAATGCTCCATGTGAGACGGTGTGCCCGGTACTTGCGACAGTGCATAACAGTGAGGGATTGAACCAACAAGTGTACAATCGCTGCGTCGGCACACGCTACTGTGCAAACAATTGTCCATACAAAATTCGTCGCTTCAACTGGTTCCAATATCCGCGCGGCGACGAGATGCAGAAAATGGTGCTCAACCCTGACGTGACAGTGCGGGACAGGGGCGTGATGGAAAAATGCTCGTTCTGTACTCAACGAATCCAGCTTGCAAAGATCGATGCAAAACGTGATGGCCGAAAGCTGAAGGATGGCGATATCCAGCCGGCGTGTGCCCAGTCGTGTCCTGCGCAGGCAATTGCGTTTGGCGATATGAATGATCCCCAGAGTGAAGTATCGAAACGGATGAAAGACAAGCGCTATTACCGGGTCCTTGAAGAACTCGGCGTACGGCCCTCGGTCGGATACATGACGCTCGTCCGCAACCGTGAGGCGAGGAAGGAGGAGCCGCATCATGGCTGAAGTCCTCTCCGCACTTCGTAAGCCGCTTATTCTCGGGAACAAATCCTGCAACGATGTCACGAACGATGTGTGTGAGACGCTCGACCACAAGGCATCGACCGCCTGGTGGGCAGCGTTTATCGTTGCCGTGCTTGTGATGATCATGGGTGCTGCGGCTGTGGCATACCAGGTCGCGACTGGCGTTGGTGTCTGGGGATTGAACAATACCGTCGGCTGGGCGTTTGACATTACCAACTTCGTATTCTGGATTGGTATCGGTCATGCCGGCACTCTGATCTCTGCAATCCTGTTTCTCTTCCGGCAGAAATGGAGAACATCGGTGAACCGTTCAGCGGAGGCGATGACGCTATTCGCGGTGATGTGCGCGGGGATTTTCCCCATTATTCATACAGGCCGGCCATGGTTGGCGTTCTGGTTGATTCCGTATCCGAATTTTCGCGGACCCTTATGGGTAAACTTCCGCTCGCCCCTCGTGTGGGATATGTTCGCCATCAGTTGTTACTTCATTATCTCCCTCGTCTTCTGGTACACCGGACTGCTTCCAGATCTCGCTACTCTCCGCGATCGTACCACGTCAAAGGTGAAGAAGGCCATCTACAATTTCTTCAGTCTTGGCTGGGATGGCTCGAATCGGATCTGGCATCGGTACGAAAAAGTGTACCTGCTTCTTGCAGGCCTCGCAACTCCGCTTGTCGTGTCAGTGCACACCATCGTGAGCTGGGACTTTGCAACGTCGGTCATTCCCGGCTGGCATACGACGATCCTTCCGCCGTATTTCGTGGCTGGCGCGGTGTTTTCCGGCTTCGCCATGGTGCTCACACTCATGCTCATCGTCCGGAAAGTGATGCGACTGGAGGAGTACATCACGTCGCACCATATCGAGAACATGTGCAAGGTCATCATTGCTACGGGCGGAATTGTTGGACTGGCGTATGCGACAGAATTATTTGTTGCCTACTACTCGGGCAATGAGTATGAGAGATTTGCATTCATCAACCGGGCGCTTGGACCGTACTGGTGGGCATACTGGACGATGGTTTCCTGCAATATTCTGGCGCCTCAGATATTCTGGTTCAAGAAGATGCGCACGAATCTCGTCGTGGTCTTCATCATTTCTATCATCATCAATGTGGGGATGTGGTTCGAGCGCTTTGTCATCATCATGACGTCTCTTACGCGGGATTACCTGCCGGCAAGTTGGGCCGGGTTTACGCCGACCATCATCGACCTGGCAACACTCATCGGAAGCTTTGGATTGTTCTTTACCTTGTTCCTTTTGTTTGCGCGGTTTTTCCCGATGATTTCCATCGGAGAAGTCAAGAGTGTGCTGCACTATGGGAGGAAGACGCAGCAGAAGGAGGGACACCTATGAGCCGGCGATTGCTTGTGACTGTGTTTGAAGACGAAAACGATATCCTTGGTGCAACCGAGGCCGCTCGCATGAATGGGTACAAAATTGTGGATGCCTACACTCCGTATGCCGTACATGGTCTTGATAAGGCAATGGGAGTAAAGCCGACAAGAATTGCGTGGGTGTGTCTCGGGCTGGGGCTTCTGGGCGCAATGGCTAAGCTGTGGTTTCAGATATGGACTTCAGCGTTTGATTGGCCTGTGAATGTTGGAGGAAAGCCGCTGACGTCGATTCCAGCGTTCGTGCCCGTGACCTTCGAGGTGACAGTACTTTTCGCAGGTGTGGGGACGGTGCTTGCCTTTATTCTCGCCAGCAGGATGCGTCCCGGAAAACGGCCAAAGGTCATCTACGAAGGTGCAACGAATGACAAGTTCGTGCTTGTGTTGTCGCAGGAAGATGCCGCGTTCGATGTCAAGAGTGTCGAGCGCCTATTCGCACAATACCACATGGTTCATCTGGAAGAACGAGTCGAGAAGGGTTGACATATGTCGCGCAAGTTCATCAATGCTGTTCTTCTGATTGTTCTGGTCGGTTTGGTGATGACAATCTTCATTGTTCGCCGACAATACCCGACAAAGAATGTTGAGTTGCTTCCTGGAATGGTGACATACATGGCGTACAACTCCCAGTCTGAGAATCCGAACTATCTTGACGGCAAAACCTTGCAGCCGCCGGTTGCAGGAACAGTTGTTAGAGGATTCGAGCCGCTGCATTACAAGGCAAATCCAGAGGATGCTCTACGGGCCGGCCGGGAATTGCGCAGCACGTTGAATCCGAGCGATAGCGTTGCAGATCTCAGCCGCGGCGCATTCGTGTTTGGCAACATCTGCAAACCATGTCACGGCGCTGGCGGAGCAGGCAACGGCATCGTAGCTCAGCTTGGGTTTCCTCCTCCCCCTTCACTGTTTGCTGAGAACGCAATGAAGATGAAGGCAGGACAGATCTTCCACATCATCACCTACGGTCAGAGGAACATGCCCTCCTTTGCAAGCCAGGTTGTGCGGGCTGATCGTTGGCGGGTGGTGGAATATGTCCGGTCACTTCAGGGACTGTCAAAGAAACCGAATCTTGCTGGCAAATGATCATGAATCTCAATATGCGCAGCGGGCAGTTTGCTGGTTCGCCAAGACTACGCCTGAATTTGCTTCTGATAGCGTGTGGTGGTGCGCTGGTTGCCGCCCTTGGTGTTTTCCTGTCACCGGAGAGGACGTGGCCAAATCTCCTTCTCGCCAGCTACTATCTGTTGAGCCTTGGTCTTGCTGGCGTGGTGTTCATCGCACTCCAATATGTCTCGAATGCCGGATGGGCGGTGGGAATACGGAGAGTCCCGGAGGCAATAACACAAGTGTTGCCTATTGGG
>JAERML010000235.1 GCA_016844425.1 Bacteroidota bacterium | reverse complement strand
GGGTAGGAACGCTGGGTTACGGTGAACCCCATAACCTCGCTGTAGTATTGCTCTGTAGCTGTGAGATCAGCAACCTGTAAGTGGACGTGTCCGATGATCGTTGCAGGATGGGGACCCCTGCCTTCTGCCGATGTGTGCTCTGCCAAAATCGCTTCGAGGTCAAGAGGCTCGCTCACCATTTGCAGTACGCCGCCGCGACGAGGCCATTGTTCTCTGGGCTTGTCTGCGTAGAGCTCCACGCCAAGGCCGTCGGGATCGGCAAGGTAGATGGCCTCACTGACGCCATGGTCTGCAGCACCCTGCAGGGGGTACCGGTTCATGACGAGTCGATTCAACACCTTTGCCAGCTCACCACGACTCGGGAAAAGAATTGCCGTGTGATACAGCCCGGTTGTCCCGGCTGGTTTGGGGATCGCACCGGGGAGTTCCCTCAACTGAATCAACGATGGCGACTGCCCTGTTGCAGACAGGGAAGCCACCCCGTTGTTTCGTTCAAACAGGTTCAGGCCAATCAACCCGCTGTAGAACTCCAGAGACCGATCGATGTCGGAGACATGAAGCGAAACGCTCCCAATTCCGGCGTCTGCAGGAAGAATGAACTGAGCCATGATGGAGATTTTGTCCTTTACTTTGCCTTTGTTCCTTCAAAAAAGAGCGTGATGTTTACCGTTTCTCCTGCAACAAGACCGCCCGTTGCAATCTTCTTATCCCAGACCGTCCCGAAGTCAAACCGGCTAATAGCCGTCGTCGCTTTGAAAGCCACCTTGGTGTTTCCCCACGGATCGGTCACGGTTCCGTTGTATTTTGCTTCCAGAATGACCGGCTTGGTATTGCCACGGATCGTGAGATCACCTTTGATTTTGTAGGTATCCTTACCCGTCTTTTCAAACGACGTGCTCTTGAAGATGATCTCGGGGTGCTTCTCCGCATCCAGGAAGTCTGCAGATCGGAGATGCTTGTCGCGCGACTCGTTATCTGTATCGATGCTCGCAACCTTGATTGTTGCCACGAGCTGCGCGTCAGTGAAATCCTCTTTCGAATTCGTCAGTGTGGCATCGAAATCCTTGAAGCGCCCCTCCACCTCGGCAATCACGAGATGACTGACGTTGAACTTCACATGGCTGTGCGCCTTGTCCACATTCCATGTAACGATCTGCGCGCTGCCGACTGCAACGGACAGCACTACTCCTAGTCCTATTGATGCGATCTTGTTCATATTGCTCTCACCTGAAAATGATTGATTGATGTGTTGTTGACTATATGGTGGTTTGCTGACTCCTGTGATTGCTGACGACATCCGTCAGCTCGCAAGCAATACATAGTCCGTATTCCCCACTCATCTCACGAAGGATGACACCTGCCGAGGTATAAACAGAATAAGGCATGCCAATCGTTCCATTGCAAAGTTCGTGGAAGCAAATATGCCTGAGAGAGACCATACCTCCTCCTCTCACTCCCCCTGACTTCGTGTGTGTACCTGCCCCTCCCTTAGCGCCAGACCGAGTTTCTTCAGAAGCCTGGACAACTGTTCCTGCTCTTCTTGCGTGAGCACAGAAGCAAGTTTCTGAACGTGCCTGGCATGCTGCTGGAAGATCTCCTTAAACATTCTCTTTCCTTTTGGGGTTAGATGCACGTACACCGCCCGTCGGTCATTTTTGCAGTGCCTGCGCTCAACGAGGCCTTCTCTTTCCAGGTTGTCCACAACAACGGTCGTGTTCCCACAACTCACAAGTTGTTTCTTCGATAATTCTCCCAGCGTCATTTCGCCAAGGTGACCCAAGGATTCCAGAACGCTAAACTGAGGTTGGGTCAGCCCATACGTCCGAATGTCATCGACGGTGTGCTTGTTGAACGTCCAGAACGCCCGGGCAAGCTTCACCCATGTGCTCAACGCCAGGTCTGCCTTCTTCCCGTATTGTTTGGTGGTTTTCAAGGTACTTATTTTGAATTTATATATTTTGAATTCAAAACAAAATATGACATACCATGCCCAAAGTCAATACCCTCAGCCATGTTTTTCCTTCTGCCGGTTACCTACTCCACAGTAAGGACAATCGGACGGCTAACGACTCTTTCTCCCCTGCGCATCCCCTCGAGCAACAACCGATGCACGCCCTTTTTGAGCTTCCACCAGACCTGCCCCCCCGCAAACGGCACTTTTTCTGACCCGTTTACGACAAGCGCGGGGGAATGAACATTCTCGTCCACCGACCCGACGACTCTAATGGACTGGAACTCCGTCCGAAGAACCGGATCGAGTTTGAAGACATCCCCGTCGTTTGGAGAAGTAATTGCTAGTGGGCCAACTTCCTGACGCGCATGCATTCTCTCCTCACCTATTCTTACAGCATCCTGAGGAGGAGTTGGCAAATGCAATTCCTCCACCCATGTGCGGTACTCCGCCCCAAGGACTTCGTAAACACGAGTAACTTCTCCTTCCTCCGTCTTGATCCGAAAGCGTTGGTGCATGTCGCATGTCAGTGCCGGAAGTTTTTCTTTCAGAAACCACGATGGCAGAGTCCTATCGCAAAGACGTGTAGGGAGCTTTCCAGACCGTGCACAGACACTGACCCTGCTAAGCCCTCGCGGCGGAGACCAGTCACCAGGGATCGAACCTGTCGGCGGAATATGCAGGACCATCATGACGTCAGAAAATATCTGCCCTGCACCAGTGATGCCGGAAACACCGCGCATCGGGCTTCCATCGAAGTTACCCACCCACACGCCAACGGTGTACGTGGTGGTGTACCCCACCGTCCAGTTGTCACGGTAATCCTTTGTGGTCCCGGTCTTCACAGCGCACTGGAACGGAAAGTGAAACGCATTCCCAAAGGCCGGACGGCGTGCAACAGGATCGCTCAAGATGTCCGTGAGAAGGTATGTAACGCGTGATTCGAAGAGCTGGCGGACCTCTCTCTCTTCCAAATTGTTCTGTTCGACCTGGATATGTTCAGTTCCTCTCACGGCCGATATCCATCGGGCGGGTCGATATTCACCACCTCTCGCTAATGCCGCGTAGGCATTCGCAAGCTCAAGCAACGTCACTTCACCGTTTCCAAGCGTAAGTCCCCAACCATAATAATCAGCCGGCTGCGTGAGGAAACCGAAGCCCGCGCGTTGCAACCGGTGCAAGAGCTGGTCCCGTCCCACGGCCTGCAACGTACGAACCGCGGGGATGTTGTACGAACATGCAAGCGCCGTCCGCAGCATCACCGGCCCATGAAATTGCCGGTCGTAGTTCTCCGGGATGTAATCTCCCTTGTCGTTGCCAACAGCGTCGCGGGTGTAAACCCTGACTCAAGGGCGATGCCGTATGTGAACGGCTTGATTGCCGAACCCGGCTGGCGGTACGACAGAGCCCCATTCACCTGACCTTCGTGGACTTCGTCGAAGTAATCCGCCGAACCGACCAGAACCCGGACCTCTCCGCTCGCATTGTCAATAACGACAACCGACGCGTTGGTGACGTTTTTCTTTTCCAGACTCTTGAGGTGTCCCTTGATGAGCCACTCGATGTTCGACTGGAGCGCGTAGTCAAGGGTCGTTTCCACAACGAAGGCCCCGGGGATGTTCGCAACATGCCGCGCCGCCATTTCCGCCACGTGAGGTGCGCGAAAGCGTACTTCAGCCGCCTGAATTCCCAACGGCTGGATCAGAGCCCGGTGATACTCTTCTTCTTGGATTTTCCCCTGATCGAACATTCGCTTGAGAACCAGGTGTTGTCTGTCTGCCGCAGCAGGAAGGTTTTTGTACGGATTCAGAAGGGAAGGCGCGTTTGGTAATCCAGAAAGAAACGCAGCTTCTGCCAGCGTAAGGTCGCGTGCCGGCTTTCCAAAGTACTGCCAGCTTGCTGCTTCGATGCCAAACAGCTGGTTGCCATATGGTGCCCGGTTGAGGTACTGTTCGAGAATCTCATTCTTGGAGAACATCCGTTCGAGCCGGAGGGCATACCACGCTTCGAGTATCTTGTATCTGGGCGAGCGGGGATGTCGGTACACATTCCTGATGACCTGTTGGGTGATGCTGGAGCCTCCAGAGACGAAACGGCCGGCCTTCATGTTTTCAACAAGGG
>JAERML010000036.1 GCA_016844425.1 Bacteroidota bacterium | reverse complement strand
GCACATGAGTTTGGCCGCCGTGCTGGGGAAGAACTCGCGATCCCGATCTATCTCTACGAGGAGGCAGCAACACGTCCTGAACGGCGCAACCTTTCCACCATCCGCAAGGGAGAATATGAGGGCCTCGCGGAGAAACTGAAAGACCCCGCCTGGAAACCTGACTACGGACCATCAGAGTTTAATCCACGGTCGGGCGCGACTGTCACGGGCGCACGGATGTTCCTGATTGCCTATAACGTCAACCTGAACACGAACGACGCTAAGCTTGCAAACGAAATTGCTCTTCGGATTCGTGAGAGCGGTCGAGTGAAGAAAGATGATCAGGGAAACACCGTGCTTGATGCAAAGGGCCAGAAAGGGAACACCCCCGGCACACTTAAAGCAGTCAAAGCGATGGGAGTTTTGCTGGAGGCCCACAACATTGCGCAGGTCTCCATCAACCTAGTCGACTACCACGTCACTCCCCCGCATCTGGCATTCGAGGAAGTGAAGAAGCAGGCGGCAACGCTTGGCATCGCGGTTACAGGGAGCGAGATTGTGGGGGTAACGCCGAAGGAGGCGCTCCTCCTGGCGGGGTCATTCTATGCTCAAGGATTGACCGACGAGCAACAATTGCTCGCAACGGCAATCGACAAGCTCGGCTTGAGCCAACTGGAACCGTTCGAACCACGCAACAAGATCATTGAATACCAACTGTCATAACCTCCAGGTCATACATGCTGACGAAGAAGACTCTTTCCGCATTTCTCGATGAACTTGCCTCATCATCGCCAGCTCCCGGCGGTGGAAGTGTTGCAGCGCTTTCCGGTGCGTTGGGTGCCGCGCTCACAACGATGGTCTGCAATCTCACGATCGGGAAGAAGAAATACGCCGAGGTGGAGTCTGAAATGAAGTCTGTGCGTGCACAGGCAGAGGACCTGCGAAACCGGTTTACTGCGTTGGTCGACAAGGACACCGACGCGTTCAACAAGGTGATGGAGGCCTTCGCCCTGCCCAAAGAGAGCGAAGCGCAGAAGTCACTTCGGACGGCGGCCATTGTTGCGGCTACCAAGGAGGCGACACTGGTGCCACTGGAAGTGATGAAGCATTGTATTGATGCGCTGGCTCTGGCCCAACGGGTGGCGGCTGCAGGGAATGTAAACTCCGCGAGCGACGCTGGTGTGAGTGCACTCATGTTGCACGCCGCTTCCGAAGGCGCGGCGCTGAATGTGAAGATCAATCTCAACGGCCTTTCGGATCAGGATTTTGTCGGATGGAAATCTGAAGAGGTGGACTCGTTGTTGAAGACCAGCAAGATGATGATGGAGGAAACACTGGAGATGGTTGCAGCAAAACTCCAACGGTCGTGATTCTGTGTCGTTGGCCGCTAGCGTGACGGTGCGACCTTCAGCACGTACCAGCCAAACCCCCATGACCGAAATTCCTCTATTCTCTTTATCAGAATCAGGTCTCCTTCCTTGTAACCCGCTGAATGATCAACGATGAACTGAATGTTCATCGGCCAGCCGATAACAACATTCACCCTCCTGATGTACTCCATGTTGCGCCGCTCGACCAGGGACTCGTAGCACGACTTGTTGACAACACCGTCGAGGTTGGCAAGCAGTGGCTATCGGCAGACTTGTTGGAAGACACGAAGCGAATTTCCACCCAAAATCTTTTTGACGTCGATGGGCGAGTAACCGCGTTTGAGCAATGCCAGCGTAAGCGCGGGGAACCGGGAGACATCCTCCAGCCCTATGGGCGTCTGTTCGATACCGTCAAAGTCCGACCCGAGCGCTACGTGGTCGATCCCGACGAGATTTCTGATATAGTCGATGTGGCGGATAACGGTATCGATGGTGGCGCTATTGGTTGAGGAGAGGAAAAAGGGATAAAAGACCACACCTATCACTCCACCCGTCTGTGCGATGGCGATGATTTGTGCATCCGTCAGATTGCGATAGTGATTCCGCAGCGTTCGGGCACCGGAATGCGTGGCAATGATGGGATTTGTCGTGGTCGCCAGGATATCCTCAATCGTCCGAATGCCGGTGTGGGAAACATCAATGATCATCCCGAGCGTATCCATGGTGCGGATAACTGTTCTCCCGAACTCCGACAGCCCGACTGTGGCCGATTGCGGGTCCGCGGCAGCCGTTGCCCATGAGGTGCTATTGTTCCAGGTGATGGTCATGTATCGCGCCCCGCGTGCATACAGTGACCGGAGTTTTGCGAGATCATTTTCGAGTGAATGTCCCCCTTCAACTGCAAGGATGCCGGCAATTTTTCCCTGGGCATTCAGTTGGGAAATATCATTTACTGTCCGTGCCTGTCCAAGTGTCACGGGGTTGCGTGCAACCTGGGCGTCGAAAGAATCGGCCATTGCAAGGACCCGCTGATACGGATTGGTGCCAAACGCCGACGGATCCGCCCAGAGAGCGAACATCTGTGCATCCACACCACCGTCGCGAAAGCGCGGGATATCCGAATGGTTGAAGGTATGCCTGATGCCGAGCTGATACCCCGACACGACCTTTTCCAGGACGTCATTATGAAGATCGATGAGGAACCCCCGATTGTGCACCGTTTCAAGAAGAAAATCGGCGCGCACGCCATTGACCAGCACAATCGTTGTCGAATCGGGTTCATAACCGATCTTTGAAGCGGAAACCTTGTATTCTGCCATCATCGTTGTTGCGGCAGACGAGGTCACACTCTCCCGGCTTCTCGTCACATCCCCCAATCCTCCAGTTCCACCGCCATCCAACTGGATCATCTTTCTGACGACCCGTTTTCCTTGCATCTCAATGGAGTAAAACAACACTCCTGCAGCACCACTGCTTCTCCAGGGAATGCTATACGTTCCCGGCTCAAGCAAAAACGTGCTCTCATCAAGCCGTCTTCCGAGAATGTCGTGCACAGCGATCCGAATCCGTCCGGCACGCGAAAGTGCAAACTCAATCGTCGTCGACGGGTTGAACGGGTTTGGGTAGTTCTGCGCAACGGTGAATCGGTCCGGTACAGTTGCTTTCACCCCCACGTTGCTGGGTGTTATAGCATACGTCCAGCTGCCCGAGGCGTTTGTGTAAGTGGTGTACCGTTCTCCCGGGTCTGCGATGTTGACGAGCTCGATGAGAACGGAATCGACAGGGTCAAGTGTAGTCACGTTACGAACCACGCCGTTGACGACGATGGGCTGAGCTGAAGTGGCCGTCACGCCTGCGAGTATCCACACGAACAAGACCGAGACGAGCCACATACTGGAGGTTGGGAGGGATTCAGCGTTTGGCAAAGAACAGAAGGTGGGAGATGATCGACTCATATCCTTCCTCCTGTTGAAGTGGATGATTTATGGCACGAGCAAAGTACACCAGATTGAAGCGAATGTCAAGCTGTGTACTGTGTCTGTGCGGGGCGATTGAGGATGATAGCAGCGGAGGCAACGATCGCTGCCGTTTCGGTTCGGAGTCTTCGTGGGCCAAGGGATACGGTGTGGAATCCTGCGCCTGCGGCGACTGCAATCTCTTCGTCTGTGAATCCCCCCTCCGGACCGATGCAAATGACGGCAGAGGCAGGAGAGTATGAGGTGAGAAGAGAGGAAATCGTGCGGGTAGTTTCTTGTTCGTGCGGGATCACCTTCAGGCTGCCCGCTGGGGAAGCGTGAACAAAGTCAGTAAGAGAGACGGGCTCGTGTACCCTCGGTAGCACACAGCGTCCGGACTGCTTCATCGCTGCCAGGGCGAGCTTTTGCCAGCGCTCGGTCTTTGGGTGCTCGGGGATTGTTCGCTTGGTGAGAAGTGGGACGATCGCAATGACGCCGATCTCTGTCGCTTTCTCCACGAGGATGTCGAACCGGGCTGCGTTCTTCAGGAGGGCAACAGCAAGGGTGACAGCAATGCCCGGTTCATGCAACCGCTCACGTCGGCCGGTGATTGAGCATCGCGCTGTCCGCCTGCTTATTTCTTCGATGATAACTTCATACGCCCGTCCTGCTCCATCTACCACATGAAGCATATCTCCCACTCTCTTCCGCATAACGTGGGTGAGATGTGCGAACTCATCCCCCTCGATGGTCAGTTCATTGTGAGTGATAAGATGAGGGGGTGTGTAGAAGTATTCCATGGCGGCTGATCCGTTCTCTGAGTTTCAGCACTCTTGTTCCGCTATGCTACAGCGATGTACGGAAGTCAATGATAAATTGCCCTTTGCCGTATTCATTCCAGGCATATTCCGTACGGACAACGACGCTATACGGGAGGAGGAAATGAACACCTCCACCATACCCCGATGCGAACGAGTTCCAATGTATGGCTTCTTTTCGAAACCAGGTAGCTCCGGCATCTGCGAAGATTGCCAGGCTGATGCCAAACCGCCATACAGAGAATTCCGTCGGAATAGGGATCGCGGTGAAGTTGATGGTCCGTGCTTTAAGGAGTGGCCAGCGGAGTTCGAGGATGCCACCCATGAGATTCTCTCCCTCAAAGACGGTGGTGAAATTTCCCCGGATGCGGTCACCATAACCAAAGTACGCCCGACTATGCGTGGGAATGAGGCTGCCGGAAACGACGGTGCCGTGGGCACGAGTGGCAAGCGTAAAATTGCCAGGGAGGGGGAAATACCAACGAAGGTCTGCACCAAACCGTGTGAAACTCAGGGTCGCTTCGCTGAAACCGTTCTTGCTTACATAGGCGCTCACGAATTGACCATGAGACGCGTATTCACGGAGATCCCGCGAGTCGTATGTATACCGGAACGTTGCGTAGAGGAACGCATCCCTTCCATCCGTAGATGCAGTCCGACCGGGGCGATATTCATCAACATCGATAATCCGGTATCCGACATTCAACCCGACCGTGGAAAACAGGTTTACACGGGTACCCAACGTTGCGTTTAGGTCATAGTGCTGCTCATCGAAGTCACCGGTGATTGAGGACTCGATCTTGCTCCGATTCCGGATCCTGCTATACGAAAGGTCTGCGGCAAAGAAAAGCTGGTGCTCACGGTCGAGCAACGGATCGCCGAACGACAAATCCAATGCGGGGTTGTAGCCGAAGATCACGGAGCCAAACAGCTTCTGGTTACGCCCCTGAAAATTGTTATGCAGTAGCCCCGCGCCATAGTAAGGCTTCTTTGGGTCGCCGTCGCGGAACCCAAACAAGGGAAGGGGGATTAGGTACCATCGCTCGTTGACGTCCACATTGAGAAATCGCTGTCCCTCCAGCGTATCGCAGAAGAGATCCACGCGTGTAAACAGACCGAGACTGTAAATCCTGTTCCGATCATACTCGATTGTTTCGAGGGTCGCGACGGACCCGGATTTGATTGCCATCTCATCCAGGATAACGTACGCCTCGGTCTTCTTGTTACCAGTAACGATGATGGTGTCAATGACACCAAGTGTGTCTGAAAAAGTTTGAGGGGGAGCTTCCTGTGCGAACACCAGTGGGGAAACAAGGACGAAAGGAAGGGAGAGAACGAAGAATCTGCGCATCAGGTCAATCATGATAACAAAAAGAGTCTCGCAGAGGGGACTCCGGAACAGTGAAAAAGAAGTTCATGCGACGAGCCGTTGGTGCTCAACCATCATACACTGTTCCACCACGACCTGCAACCCTGCACGATCAGCGTGGTCTGCAGCACCGGGATGGAAGACGCCGAGTTGCATCCAAACAGCCCTGGCGTGCACTCTGATTGCAGACTCCACAACGTCCGGGACAAACTCGGCCCGCCGGAAGATGTCGACAATGTCGATCTTTTCCGGAACATGATCCAACGTCGGGTACGATTTCACGCCAAACACGTTATCAATGTTGGGATTGACCGGAATGATTGTGTACCCGGCATTCAGAAGGTAGCGAGCAACCCCATGACTATCCCGCCGCAGGTTATCCGATAGTCCAACCACCGCAATCACTCTAGACGAAAGCAGGAGGATCCTCACTTCATCATCCGATTCAAGAAACGGCATTGTCACCTTTGCACCGTCTCAACGGGTTCTTCCGCGTACGACTCGATCGGAGGACACGCACACATGATGTTCCGGTCGCCATAGGAATTGTTGATCCTTCCAACGCTTGGCCAAAATTTGTGGTTCCGCACGAAGTAGAGAGGATAAACGGCTTTGTATCGGGTGTATGGATGATTCCAGCTTTCGCCCAGCGCCTCGTGCGCAGTGTGCGGTGCGTTCTTCAGGACATTATCAACAGGATCAGCCTTGCCGTCGGCGATTTCCTGAATCTCATTCCGGATGGAAATCAACGCATCTGCAAACCTATCCAGCTCAGCCTTCGACTCGCTCTCAGTGGGTTCTATCATCAGTGTACCAGCGACTGGGAATGAAACGGTAGGGGCATGGAATCCATAATCCATCAGACGTTTGGCAACGTCTTCAACCTCGACATTCACATCATGTTTCAGTTGGCGGAGGTCGAGGATGAACTCGTGTGCAACGCGTCCGTTCGCTCCCTGATACAACACCGGGTAGTGCTTCTCGAGCCGGGCTTTGAGATAGTTAGCATTGAGTATTGCGTACCGTGTCGCCTCCGTTACCCCTTCCGCGCCGAGCATCTTGATATACGCGTACGAAATGAGAAGGATGCTCGGGCTTCCCCAGGGCGCTGCGGAGACTGCGTGAATGGCTTTATTGCCGCCAGTCTTCATCACCGGGTGTCCCGGAAGGTACGGCGCCAGATGCTCTGACACACAGATTGGTCCCATGCCGGGCCCGCCGCCACCGTGTGGGATGCTAAATGTCTTGTGCAGGTTGATGTGGCAAACGTCAGCGCCAATCATGGCAGGGCTCGTCAGCCCAACTTGTGCGTTCAGGTTTGCGCCATCCATGTACACCAGCGCGCCGTACTCGTGAATGACTGAGCACATTTCTTGAATCCGCTCTTCAAACACTCCGTGCGTGGACGGGTAGGTGATCATTAGCGCGGCAAGGTCATTTCTGTGCTCTTCTGCCTTTTTCCGCAAGTCGTCAACTTCCACATTCCCCTGTTCATCACACTTCACCACGACGACCTTGCAGCCCGCCATCACCGCACTCGCAGGGTTGGTGCCGTGGGCTGAGGAGGGAATGAGAACCACATTCCGATGCTCGTGACCATGATCCTTATGATATTCCCGTATCACCAGAAGCCCCGTGTATTCCCCCTGTGCGCCAGAGTTTGGTTGAAGAGATGCCGCTGCAAATCCGGTGATTGCACAGAGTTGTTCTTCGAGTTCTCTGAAGAGTCTGAGGTACCCTTGAACCTGATCTGCAGGTGCAAACGGGTGGATGCGTGAAAACTCTCTCCAACTGACCGGCAGTAGTTCTGTCGCAGCGTTCAGCTTCATCGTGCAAGAGCCGAGAGGGATCATCGAATGAGTCAACGAAAGGTCCTTGTTCTCGAGACTCTTAATGTACCGCATCATCTCGGATTCCGAGTGGTACATTGTGAAGATGGGGTGGGTGAGGTAGGAGCTCGTACGTTGAAAGGGAGAGGGATAAGTATTCACACTGTCCAGTTGCAGAAGTTCGCTCCCGGTTCGTTGACCTGACGCCTGCGCAAAAATGGAGACTATTGCGGCAACATCCTCCGGAAGAGTGGTCTCGTTCAGACTGATCCCTACATGGGTTGCATCGAGGTACCTGAAGTTCATCCCTGCCGCAAGTGCGAGTGGCTTGATCTTCTCAACAGAAGGCATCGACACGTTCAACGTGTCGAAGTAGACCTTGTTGTTCTGCACATAGTCGAGTTTTTGAAGTTCTCGGTCGAGTACCTTTGCTGACAAATGGACACCTTCTGCAATACGCTTGATCCCAGTTGGTCCATGATAGACAGCGTACATCCCCGCCATGATCGCAAGAAGCGCCTGGGCCGTGCAGATATTTGACGTTGCTTTTTCCCGACGGATATGTTGCTCCCTCGTCTGCAACGTCATCCGGTAGGCCTTGTTGTTGTGCCCATCGATTGAGACGCCAATGATCCTCCCGGGCATATGGCGGATGAACTCGTTGCGTGTTGCAAAGAATGCAGCGTGGGGTCCACCGAACCCGAGCGGAACGCCGAAGCGTTGGGAGTTGCCAACGACGACATCGGCACCGAACTCTCCGGGAGGTGTCAGGAGAGCGAGACCAAGGAGGTCTGCGGCCACAACGACATATGCACCAACCTCATGTGCCCTAGTGATGAACGTTCGATAGTCGTAAACCGCACCATCGTGTGCAGGGTACTGGAGGATTGCACCAAAGTAGGAAGAGTCGATGACGGCATCCTGATGGTTGCCGACTACCACTTCGAATCCAAGTGGAGTGGATCGAGTACGGATTACATCGATTGTTTGCGGGGTTTTTGCCTGCGATTCCGTAAAGCATGATCATGGCTTCAGCAGCCGCTGTTCCTTCATCCAGCAGCGAGGCGTTGGCAACGTCCATGCCCGTCAGGTCCATCACCATTGTCTGAAAATTGATCAGCGCCTCCAACCGTCCCTGTGCGAGCTCCGCCTGATAGGGAGTGTACTGTGTATACCAGCCCGGATTTTCTAGAATGTTTCTCTGGATGACGGCCGGGACAATGCAGTCGGCGTACCCCATTCCTATATACGATTTAAACACCTTGTTCTGCTCAGCGAGTGTTCGCAGGCTCTCGGTGAATCGGTACTCACTCATGGGTGGATCGAGGGAGAGTGGCTTCTTGAGCCTGATTCGCGGTGGGATGGTTTGGTCGATCAGTTCGTCGAGGGACTGGACGCCGATCGACGAGAGCATTGCCGGGAGGTCTTGGTAGCTCGTTCCGATGTGTCGGGATTGAAATTTCTCTTCGTATTCTGATGATGCATGCATGAGTTTATCGAACTTTCCGGATAAGATGGTAAACGACTACGCGTGGTGGTCTAGCCGGCTTCCTGTTGGAGCGTTTTCCAGTTGTTGGAGGGAATCGAGGGCCATGCCAGCGGCTGCCTGCTCGGCCTCCTTCTTGTTCTTTCCCGTCCCGACCCCCTTCTTCTCGCTATTCAACACCACCTCTACAGTAAAGGTTCGGTCGTGGTCGGGCCCTTCCTCTTTCACAATTGTATATCGCGGAACGCCCAGTCCCCGACCCTGTGCGTACTCCAGCAGCATGCTCTTGTAGTTCTCGTCATCCGTGACAACCGAGCCGCTCTTGAGAGCTGCGAGGACCTGCCGTTCCACAAACTGTCGCGCTGCATCGAAGCCCCCGTCAAGATAGATCGCGGCAATAACCGCTTCATACGTATCGGCTATAATAGTCTCGTAGCCTTTGCCGATTGCGTCTGCTGCGCTGGGGCTCATCAGGATGAAGTCCATCAGATGGATTTCCTTCGCGTAGGCTGCGAGTGCTTTCCGATTCACGAGCCGGGAACGGAGCTTCGTCAACTCTCCCTCTTCCGCCTGAGGGAAGTGATGGTAGAGGAACTCGGCGACGATCAGGTTCAGGATGGAATCACCAAGGAACTCCAGCCGCTCGTTGGAGCTGCCCGGACTATTCAAGCGTTGGAGGAAAGAACGATGAAGCAGGGACTGGACGAAAATGTCCCTGTTGCGAATGGAATACCCGATCAGGTGTTCAAACTTCTTGATGTTGGCGGCAAAGAGCGTTGTGTATTCACTCTGCTCGCCGTCCGATGGTGTATGTCCCCCCCGTCTGGAGATTCTCTGCAGAAACTCCGTCACCCAACGCATGACAGTCTCATGTGGTTGCGTACTTCTTGAACAGGATCGTTGCGTTGTGTCCACCAAACCCGAACGTGTTGCTGAGACTGTATTGCACAGGTCTCTTTGCTGCGATATTGGGGGTATAATTCAAATCGCACGCGGGATCGGGAAACTCATAATTGATGGTAGGGGGAATGG
>JAERML010000234.1 GCA_016844425.1 Bacteroidota bacterium | reverse complement strand
GCTGCCATATCAATGGAAACATCGTTCAGCGAGTAGTAAGTGGGACGGATACTTCCTGGACGTCGACTTGGGCGAATAACAGCGACGCGGGAAACATGGTGGTCGGTTGCGAATCTTGTCACGGGCCGGGGAGCCTCCATCCTGCGAATGCTTTTGGATCGGACAAGAAAATCATCAACCCAGCGAAGCTGACGAGCAACGATCGGAAATTGGAAGTGTGTGGACAATGCCACTATCGGGGGCAGAGCAGCGGTGGAACTTACGAGTTCGCTTGGGATGAAACAAACAACACTGGCTATTCACCGGGAAATGTTCTGGCGCCCTTTATTGCGCACAAGCCCGGAGTATGGCCCGATGGTGTTACCGCAAAGCAGCATCATCAGCAATATCAGGAGCTCCTTACGTCCGCGCACGTGACGAATTCCTCTGAGAAGCTGAATTGTTTTACTTGTCATGATCCTCATGGCACGACCAAACATCTAGTTCGCGATTCACTTCAGGTCGCGTACCAGTCGGTGAACTACAACATCAAAACAGACAACGACGATAACACGTTCTGTCTGGCTTGTCACGCCGGGAATGGACCGTTCGCAGCGATCACTAAAGTGATGGTGCAAAACCCAGTGACAAACAAGGCAGCCATCGGGATAGCAGTATCAGGCCATACCCGACACAGCTACGATCCGACGAACGCGAATACGACTGGAGGTTCTAGCCGCTGCACCAAATGCCACATGCCGAAGACGGCCGTTACCGCAATAGCGTACGACATTCACAGCCACACGTTTTCAACGGTTCCGCCTTCAAAGACACTGGCATATCAAGCCCAAGGCGGGATGCCAAATAGTTGCGCAGTGAGCTGCCATCGCAATGGTGCAGGCAAGATCCCGAATTTCGGTGTCGCTGACTCAAATCTTGCGCAGTGGAACGAACAGAGTGATGTAACCTTGGCGACCGAATTGAAGTTTTGGGATGAAAACATGTTCTTCAAGGCGCGGGGTAAAAAAGGTGCTGGTGTGAGCGCTTTGGCAAGTGCAAATGCTCCTGTCATTGATGCTGACACGACCGACTGGAGTGGCATGGCCTGGTCAGATGTCGCATTGGCGAACAGCAAGTCCGCGTCGATCAAAGCCAAAGTCAGTGGAAGCAATCTTTACATGCTCTTTCGCTGGACAGACGCGACAATGAGCATGGTTCGAAGCGAGTCATGGGTGCGGGACGGCACAAGCTGGACAAAAAATCCGGGCCAGAGCGAGGACAGAGTCGCAGTGCAGTGGAATATTGATATTCCACAGGACAAGTGGGAGAAAGACGGTTGTATGAACAAATGCCACTTCGACGTGAACAACCCAGTTGCTCCCGACTCAAATCCAGAGGATGATTCCTACTTGCCAAAGGGAGAGCACACCGACCTCTGGCATATGAAGCCAGGTCGAGGACTCGGCGTCATCAGCGCACGTCAGTCAGGTAATGTCGTGATTGACCCAACAACGCATCAAGCAACAGCTGGTGTCTTTCAGTTGGTAGGGTACTTTGATGACCAAAACATGAAAGAATATATTGGCAAACCTGATGGCGGAAGGGTAGGAGATGCAGGGACTGGAATGGACAGCCGAAACCGCAACACGGCCCAGACAGCTCCCAGGTATATTGAGAAAAATCCCACAGACTACATCGATGCGATGGTACTGACGCAGGGGGAAATTGATGGTGGTGAGACAGCAGTAGTGGATTCTTTGAGTGCCACAGACCTTGCAACGTACTGGGGAAGATATGCGGCACTGAAGGCGGTTGTGCCTGAGCGGACTGTAAAACCGCCCACGGGCAGCAGAGGCGACGTGCAGGCGGCAGGTTTGTGGAAAGATGGGACCTGGTATGTTGAAGTAAAGCGCGCCCTGAACACAGGCAATGCCGATGATGCCCAGTTTGCGGTGAACCAAACTGTGACATTCGGCATGGCTCTAATGGAAAACGGTGGTGGTGATGTACATTGGACCCTGGGGAGCGTACTGAACAAGCTCGGTGTCGGCATCGTGGTGGATGTTGAGAAGATGGCTGGTGAAATTCCGACTGCCTACAATCTGGCACAGAATTACCCGAACCCCTTCAACCCTTCGACGGAAATTCGCTTCGATCTGCCAAAGGTATCCCGTGTGAAGCTAGTCGTATATGACCTTATGGGGCGATCGGTCGCAACGCTGGCGGATCAGACTATGACCGCAGGTGGGCACAGGGTCAGATGGTATGGCCGAGATCAGGCAGGGACTGCAGTCGCCAGCGGTGTGTATTTCTACCACCTCCAGACGGATGGATTCAGCGCTACAAAGAAGATGCTCCTGATGAAGTAATGGATTTGAAGGGCGGCCTGGGAGTAAGGCTGCAGGTCAGGTCATTTTCAAGCCCTGTTGAAGGGATACTTCGCATTTCAGAAGCGGAGTATCCCTTTTTTTGTTCTCCAAGCCTGTTGTGGCTCTCCAAATTGGAGCAAAACGTCATTCTGAAGACGCGAAGCGACTGAAGAATCTGCTCATTTGATCAGATTCTTCGCCCCGCCTGAGAAGCGGCGGGACTCACAATGACTTCTTGGACATCCACGTCAGGCCCTCCGAATCCCAGGGAGATTGCCCTCTTGGCAAAAATTGGAACGGTCGACAATCCAATTTGGCAATCATAGGAAACCTTCCTGGTAGTTATTCCTAATTCCCCTCTTTTTCCTCAATTCTGAGACATGAGAATGTCGAGTTTCTCCACAGTTCTTGGGTACAATTATTGAACGTCCAGCAAGCAAACTTGTCACATCTTGGAATCCTTTGGCCCACGTCCTGCAATCCAGGATTGTGATCTCAAACTCAAGAGCATACGATCAAACTGGTGTCAATTATGGAACGCAACACATCATTCAAAAAGGGAGGCTTTATGAAGAGATTCGTTCGCGGTTTTGCTCTCTTCCTGCTGTCGTGCTCGATTCTAACGAGCCTTGTCGTGGCGCAGACTCAGACCGGAAAGATCAAGGTCGTGAGTGTGCCGGACAGGTACAAGTCGGGAAACAAGAATCAATCAACAACAAGCCTGAAGTCTGTGGGCGTTGGCAGCCGGGTTGTATTGGCGCCAAAAGTTTTCTCGGGCACGGGCACCAAGAACGCTGACACTGTTGTCGCGGTTACAAGTGCCACGTGGACTTTGACGAGCCCGTATGGTGCCTCAAAGACGATTCAGGATACTGCAACCGGACTCAATGGCAAGATCGTCTATTTTGTTCCTGATACCGTCGGTGATTGGACTGTGACGATGACCGCCACGACGGTTCTAGGCACGACGGCCTCGGTTCAGATGAAAATCACCGCGGCGAAGTTCATTGGCGCAGGTATCAGTATGGCGACCACACAGTCGGTACCGAGCGGCTGCGCGTGTCACCTGGTCGATCC
>JAERML010000035.1 GCA_016844425.1 Bacteroidota bacterium | reverse complement strand
GGCTCTTACGTGTTCCAACACCTACTGTCACGGCTACTTTAAGAACGGCAACCTGACGTTCGCTCCAACTTGGAACGACACGACAGGAACGCAAGGCTCGTGTGGCACTTGCCATGGCAATACTGCCGCTCCGCTTGATACATTGGGAACGCGATATCTTCCCAAAACTGCTTCGCAGGGCGGAACACATCCGGCAGTGGCTGGACTGGGGATACGATGCAATGTTTGTCATGCTGAAGTTGTGGATGCGAACTTCCGTATCATCAACACAGCGAAGCACATCAACGGCAAGTTGAATGTGCTTGGAACCGAACGTGAATGGTGAGGCGAGGAACCAGAATTCGTAACCCAAAGTATGACTCTGGACCGTTGAGATGTAGTAACTCTCATTGTCACGGCAATTTTGAAGTACGCCAAGCAACGGCGCCACCGCAGTATCAGTATGCGTTTGCTGATACAGCAATGTTCGCAGCAAATGCTTCCCCACTCTGGACAGGAGGCTCTGCTGAAGCTAACTGCGGAACTTGTCACGGGCTCCCGCCTACATGCATATTGGGCCGTTGCCGTTGACCACGTGCGGGTCGAGCGGCTGCCTTCCCGGAGTTGTGGATGCTACAGGCAGAATCGCAGACAAGTCCAAGCACGTGAATGGTATGATCAATGTGGCGGGTCGGGAATATTCGTTCCGATGATCCGTCTTATCCTCCCGGAAAACCGGGGGACGAACACCAATAAGGAGGACGAACAGTATCACGCCAACCTCTGAAATAGACGACAACGAACAGGCATTATAACTGCCTTTGAGCCCATACAGATGGGTCACATCGTTCTTGAATTCCATGGCCCCGCGCAAGTTTATGGCGGGGCTTTGCATTCCTTTTGTGGCAACATTTGGAAAAGAGCGCCCCGAATTCCCACGCGTGGGAAGCAAAAGAACGAGAGTTCGGGAAATACGATGAGAATCATTGAATTGCGGTGGCACGACAGTTGTGATTTTCTACACTGGCGAACAAACCATCAATAACTAGAACACGCATGAAAATCCGGTTTCTCCTTCTCACACTAGCGATCCCCATGCTGTTCCTCTTGCTGGTGGCCGCTACGTACAGCCAAATGTAACGTAACGCTCATTCCCACTCCCGAGCGTGTCCTCTCCGTGGCTCAGACCTCGCACGGCACCCATAGTCATTGAAAATCTCAACAGTCTCCTCTTCCCACGGTTGAGAACGGCATTTCCTTGCCCATCTCAAATCAGCCCAGGACGCTGGTTTTTCAATGGAATTCCTCTGGCATGAGGGTTGTCCCTTTCTCCAACAGGGAAACACTTCAAATGTTGTGTTGCCCGCTGGAACTGAAGGAGGAAGAGCAATGAACAAAGTCATGAATGTATCAACTGAGGGGATTCTTGCCCCCTACGGCCGATCAGAAGTGAAGGCGGTTCTTCAGAAGAACTTTATGCGTGGACTGGTGATTTCCGTTGTCATCCACGTTGCCGTTATCAGCACACCCTACATCGTGAAGTTCCTCGGTGGTGAAGAGGATGAGGTGCCGATGGTCGCGGTGAAAATGCTGAAGTACAGCGACCTCGGACCGCCGCCCTCCATCTCTGCTGCGCCACCCCCACCATCGGTAAGTGTGGCAGCGATCGCGAAGCCCACCGTGGGTGTACCAGTGCCAGTGCCTGATGCGGAAGTCAGCCCCGAACAGACAATCGCGACACAGCAGGAACTCAGTTCCACTCCATCCCCGATGATCGAGCAGTTTGACGGTGATGGCGGTGTTCAGATCACCCAGGACATTGTGATTGACGACGAACCAGGAATGGACGAGTTTATTGCTGTTGAGAAGGAGCCTCAGATCGTGAGAAAGGTGATACCAACCTATCCCGACATGGCGTTGCGAGCCGGGCTTGAAGGGACTGTTTGGGTAAAGATTCTGGTCGATAAGGATGGCACACCGAAGAAGGTTGTCATTATCAAGTCCACAACGGAGATTTTCAACGATTCGGCACTGAAAGCCGCTTCGAAATTTCTCTTCACGCCCGCGGTCATGAACAATGGTCCGGTGCGTGTGTGGGTGGCCATACCGTTTAAGTTCCGGTTGAAGGACCAGACACCAAGCTGATCGTTGTGTTCTCACACGTCTCACAGCATTTGGAGGATCGCCATATGCCGACCGAGCAGCAGTATTGGGAGTTGATACGGGACGCGATCTGCAGAAAATGTGTGGACGGCGACGGACACAGGGGATGCCACCTCTCCCGTGATCGGGAATGCGCGATAAGGCACTACTTCCCGCAAATCATCGAGGTAGTGAACTCCACGTACAGCACTGCGATTGGTCCGTATGAAGACCAGCTCCGGAGTAAGGTATGCGGTGTGTGTGTCCACCAATCGAAGACTGGAGAATGCAGTATTCGGAACGACGTGGAATGTGCACTGGACAGGTATTTCCCTTTGATCGTTCAGGTCATTGAAGGAGGACAACTCCGCGAACGGTTCAAGACCGGAGAACGAAGTGGGTGAGGTTCGTTTTTTTCCCCGGCGATGATGGGAGGTGTGAGCGTGATTTATCAGGTTGGACTTTTCTTCCTCAGCTTCATTGTTCTTTTTGTTGCCTTGGCCCTGGTCCTCCCGGGCGCTGTTGAAATCTACACCCGGTGTCGCCGCGGGTATTTTGTCATCTGTCCGGAAACAAACAGGCAGGGGGCGGTGGCATTGTCGGCCGGACTTGCTGCGGCATCATCCGCTCTCCTGCCGACCAGACTCCATATCAAGGACTGTACTTTGTGGCCCGAGCAGAGACCCTGCTCGCGTCGCTGTCTCTCACAAGTTCGCAACCTTACCCGCTGAAACCCCGCCCTATCGGATCCACCTCAGATGTGGTGCGGCTGCGGAGCGGGAACGTAAGCGCTCATTAGGAGGTGATTGACAATGAAGTCACGCAGGCTGCCCGTTCTCTCCATATCCTCGCCAGTTATCGCAAACGCGCTTTTCTGCCCGGCCCGTTGCGGACTCTTGGGTCGCACTGCGCCAGTCATTCTTTTCCCTGCACAGCAACAGGAGTACCATGGTTGCAATTGACGTTGAAGGCTTCGATCACGTGTTACGCGCGCTTCAGGTAGGCGGCTACAGTCTACTCGGTCCCATTTACCGTGAAGGAGCGATCGTTATCGATGCGATCGCCTCTGTTCATGACCTTCCCAGAGGGTATGTGGACACCCAGGCGCCCGCCTCGTACAGCGTGACGCGGAATGACGATGAGGCATTGTTCGGGTTTGTCCTCGGCCCGGTCTCGTGGAAGAAGTTTCTCTACCCGCCGCGTTTGAAACTCTTCTCAATGACAAGATCGGGAAAAGGATTTGAGGTCAGTCCGAATGAGACACCTGAAGTACCTAAGTATGCGTTCATCGGAATCCGCCCTTGTGAGATCCAGGCGATCGCGATTCAAGACAAGATCTTCTCGGATGGACAGTACACGGACCCGGTGTATAGTAGTGTGCGGAAGCAGCTTTTCACCGTTGTGGTCCAGTGCGCACGGCCGGCAGGAAACTGCTTCTGCGCGTCGATGAATACGGGCCCGAAGGCCTACGGAGGATATGACCTTGCGCTGACGGAGATCCTACATGACGGTTCCCATTACTTTGTGGTTGACGCGGGAAGCGACGCCGGCAAGGAAATCCTCGCCGAGATTCCACATCGTCCGGCGACCGAGGTTGATATCGAACGAGCGAATGCAGTGACACAGTCGGCGGTGCAACAGCTGACGAAGTCCATGGAGACTACAGACTTGCCCCGGATCCTGAACGAGAGTTTTGAACATCCGCTCTGGGACGACATCGCCCGGCGGTGTCTTTCCTGTGCGAATTGCACGCTCGTGTGCCCGACATGTTTCTGCTCTACGGTGGAAGATGTGACCGATCTGAGCGGCGCCCACGCCGAGCGCTGGCGACGGTGGGATTCCTGCTTCACCTCCGACTTCACACGGATCGCCGGTGGTAACATCCGCATGTCCACTCGCACGCGCTATCGCCAGTGGCTGACTCACAAGGTGGGATATTGGGTTGACCAGTTTGGCACGTCCGGCTGCGTGGGGTGCGGACGCTGCATCACCTGGTGCCCCGTAGGCATCGATCTCACAGTGGAAGTCCGGAAGTTCCGTGACAGCCACACCATGCAAAGTTAAAGGAGACCTCTCATGGAAAAAGAAAATCTTGTCGACATTCTCCAGCAGCACCCGTTTCTCCTCGGCCTGTCGGATGAACATATGCAGACTCTCGTCGGCTGTGCCTCCAACGTCCGCTTCACTGAGGGAACATATGTGATTCGGGAAGGAGAACTCGCGAGCACCTTCTATTTGATACGGTCCGGCAGGGTCGCGCTCGAAATGGACATGCCCGGTAAAACCGGCCTTCGCATCCAGACCACGGGGCCGGGCGAAATCCTCGGCTGGTCCTGGTTGATCTCTCCCTATCGCTGGCATTTCAACGGGATTGCTGTTGCTGACACACGGGCGATTGCTCTCAACGGAGAATGCCTCCGGAACAAATGCGAGGAGGACAATGCGTTCGGGTATGACCTCTTGAAAAGGCTGGCTCAGGTGATGGAGCGCCGCCTTGAAGCGACCCGACTCCAGTTACTTGATCTCTATGGTACCACCGCGAGCGGGGTAGGTACATGAGACAGTCGTCGCAGGTAGCCCGTTCCAGTGCCGGGGATCCGATGACTCCCCATCCTGTGATGATTCGCAGGATTATCTGGGAGAACGACGATACCTTCACTCTTACAATCGACCTGAGTGATGAGATGGAGGGATATCAATTCCTCCCCGGTCAGTTCAACATGGTGTACATGTATGGAATCGGTGAAGCCGCGATCTCGATCAGTTCCAACCCATTCCGCACAGGAACGCTTGACCACACCATCCACCGGGTCGGTACCGTGACCACTGCGCTCGCCCAGAAGAAGCGTGGCGACATGATCGGGCTGCGCGGTCCATATGGCTCAAGCTGGCCCATTGATATTGCCCGTGGAAAAGATGTTTGCATTGTCTCCGGAGGGATCGGTCTTGCCCCGCTTCGGCCCGTGATCTACACACTTCTGGCCGAACGGGCTGCCTACGGGCGCATCATCGTCCTGTACGGCGGACGCAGTCCGCTGGACCTGCTCTACCGTGTAGAGCTGGAGAAGTGGGCAAATGAGCACAACATCGAAGTACTCGTCACTGTTGACCGCGGCGATTCATCATGGAAGGGGCACATTGGCGTAGTCACAGCGCTCTTCTCCTACATCAAGCTTGATGCACAGGCAACGGTTGCCTATGTGTGCGGTCCGGAGATCATGATGAAGTACACCCTTAATGAGCTGGACCGCAGAGGGCTCGCCCCAGACCAGGTGTATCTTTCCATGGAACGCAACATGAAATGCGCCATCGGGATTTGTGGCCACTGTCAATTCGGCCCGACGTTCATCTGCAAAGAGGGGCCAGTGTATCCACTACCGCGCGTCCGCGCATTGCTCGACAGGAAGGAACTCTGACATGCCCGCCAAGAAGCCAAAAATTGCCGTGTTCAAATTTGCCTCCTGCGATGGATGTCAACTGTCTCTCCTCGACGCCGAAGATGAACTGTTGATCGTTGCGAGCGCGGTAGAGATTGCAAACTTTCCGGAATTCAGCAGGCGAGTCCTCAAAGGGCCATACGATATCGGACTGGTGGAAGGGAGCATCACAACGCCGCATGACGTTGAACGTGTCCGGGAAATCCGCAAATCATGCAAGATACTGATCACCATCGGCGCGTGCGCGACATCCGGCGGCATCCAGGCGCTCAGGAATTGGAAAGACGTCAAAGAATACACGCGGCTTGTGTACGCGTCGCCCGAGTACATCTCGACACTGGACCGCTCCATGCCGGTCGGGTCGTACGTCCATGTGGATTTCGAGTTGCGAGGATGTCCGATCAACAAGTATCAATTGCTCGAGGTCCTCAACGCGTTTCTCAATCACCGGAAGCCGAACATCCCGGCGCACAGTGTATGTGTTGAATGCAAGATGCGTGGGACAGTCTGTGTGATGGTGGCGCAAGGGATCCCTTGCCTCGGGCCGGTGACTCAGGTAGGCTGCGGGGCGATTTGTCCCCCATACAACCGTGGGTGTTACGGCTGCTTCGGCCCCATGGAGAACCCGAACGCATCATCGCTCGGAAATCGGTTCGTGGAGATGGGCATGAGCCGTCATGAGATTATGCTTTCATTCCGCGGGTTCAATGCCTATTCCGAGGCCTTCAGAAAAGAGAGTGAAGCCCATGAACAGTAGAGTGATCAAAGTCGACCAGCTCGCACGGGTAGAAGGGGAAGGAGGCGTCTTCATCAAAGTTAAGGATGGAAAGGTCACCGACGTCAAGCTGAATATTTTCGAGCCGCCACGCTTCTTTGAAGCGCTCCTTCGCGGCAGGAAATACTCCGAGGCTCCTGACATCACCGCGCGCATCTGCGGGATCTGCCCGGTCGCGTATCAGATGAGTGCTGTCCATGCGATGGAGAGTGCCTTTGGCGTTACGGTGGGTGGACAGTTACGTGCATTGCGCCGCCTCCTCTACTGTGGGGAATGGATCGAGAGTCACGTTCTGCACATCTACATGTTGCATGCACCGGACTTCCTTGGCTATGAGGACGCACTTGCCCTGGCAAAGGACCATCCGGAGGTTGTCCAGCGGGCATTGAAGATGAAGAAAATCGGCAACGACATTGTTGCACTCCTCGGCGGAAGAGAGATCCATCCGATCAACGTCAAAGTTGGAGGCTTCTATCGCTTACCTGTCAAACGCGAGCTTGATGGACTGATCGATCGTCTGCAGTGGGGTCTGGACGAAGCAGTAGCAACGGCAAAACTGGTTGCCACGTTTGAGTTCCCCGAATTTGCCACAGACTATGAATTCGTCTCACTCCGGCATCCGGAGGAATACCCGTTCAATGAAGGGCGCTTCGTCTCAAGCAGCGGGTTGGACATTGCGGTGAAGGAGTACGAGTTCCATTTTGAGGAACGACATGTAGCACACTCCAACGCGCTGCATGGGTTTGAGCGTGGCCATGGTGCATACTCAGTCGGCCCCCTCGCCCGATTCAACCTCAACTACGACAGGTTGCCCGAAATCGCCCGGCAAGTGGCGGAGGAGATCGGCTTGCGACCTGTGGTCAAGAACCCCTTCAAGAGCATCATCGTGAGGGCAATCGAAACAATTTTCGCCTTTCATGAGGCACTCCGGATCATCCGTGAGTACGACCCACCGGCGCAACCTGCTGTTCCTTTCGAGCCGATTGCCGGCATCGGGTTTGGCGCAAGTGAGGCGCCGCGGGGGACACTCTACCACCGCTACCGGATCGGTGACGACGGATTGATCATGGACGCGAAGATCGTTCCGCCAACGGCCCAGAACCAGCCTACGATTGAAGGTGACTTGAGAAGGTTCGTCGCTGCAAATATCGCGATGCCACGAGAAGAGCTCACCTGGAAAGTGGAGCAAGCGGTGAGGAACTACGATCCGTGCATCTCCTGCGCGACACATTTTGTGAGACTGGAAACAACGTGAGGGTTTGGTTGCCCGGTCATTACCGATGCTTCGTGATGCAAGCAGGGACTGGTGACACACTGTTCTTCGTTGCTTGCAGTTGAAGAAACACCATAGGAGGTCGCAGCCATGGAATCCGCAGATCCAGCGGCACGCGTTCTGATTATAGGCGTTGGGAACGAGATGCGGGGGGACGATGCGTTGGGGATTCTCGCTGTGCAAGAGCTCCGGCGTTCCGTGCCGGAGGGTGTTGATTGTGTGGAAAGGGATGGGGAGGGAGGCGAGCTGATTGAAACCTGGCGGAACTACCAGCGCGTAATACTGATCGACGCATTTTCCTCCGGGGCAATACCGGGGATGCTTCACTGCTGCGACGTCTCCATCACGCGAATTCCGCCACAGTTCTTCCGCTATTCCTCCCACTCGTTTGGCGTTGGGCACGCAGTGGAGATAGCCCGCAGGTTACAGTTGTTGCCGCAGGAATTCACCATTTACGGGATTGAGGCGAAGTCGTTCAAGGCCGGTGAGCCCCTCTCGCAGCCGGTACGGAGCCGAATGCCAGAGCTGCTGGAGAGTGTGATATTGAAGACGCATGCACTTCTGTTGGCGCATCCGGGTCATGAGCATCGCTACACCGAGGAAGCCCAATGAAGGATGGGGTGCCGGGTCTTGTATGTGGGATGGAGGGGGAGTATATTCATGGAGTGTCCATTCCGGGAATACTGCCTGGGAGAAGACGATGTCGTTGGCGAGACAACAAGCCCCGCTGATTCCCTTCCTGCTGCTTACCCTCATACTTGGGGGATGCGCAAAGAAGGAAGATATCATCGTCGTGTCTAAGGGGATGTGAAGCTGGTGGAACAAGAGCCACCAGAAATCACCTGCGACTAGCAGGCTGCTGAAAAAATCCTATTCTAGAACATCTGCGTCAGGGTGAGCGGAGTCGAACCCTGTCATGCGCTTCAGATTTCACGCTTCGACTTCGCTCAGCGTGACGATGATTTAGTTTTTCAGCA
>JAERML010000233.1 GCA_016844425.1 Bacteroidota bacterium | reverse complement strand
AACGATTGGAGATGAAAAGGGGTACGGATTTGTGGAAATGCCGGTGAAGTCAGAGGGCCGCGCTGCCATTGAAGCGTTACGCGGGAAAGAAATGGACGGGAAACCCCTGCGTGTTCGCGCCCTGAAGCCGGGGGATGATTTCCACTCGCACGCAATGTCACTCCATCAAGGAGGCCAATCAAAAGGTGCTCCCAGATTTCGCGGGAACATTGGCAATCGTGGAGGTGGCGCAATCCGGCGGGGCGGGCAGCGGGGAAGCTGATATTGCCGATGGTGAAAACGGAATATGTTGACCCCGGCTCAACACGAGAAATATAACTTGACTCCCACTTCCGACTAATATATATTGCTTCAGGTCTTATGAAAAACCTTTCCACAAATATCGCTTCCTATTCATTCGCATGGCGCTGGTGCTACCATGATTCACATTTGAGTGGCATAGCCCCGAACGGTTAAGACTATCACATTGAGTTTCACCTGACCCTTCCTGGTACGCCACGAAGGGTTTTTAATTTTCAGAGGGCTGTTGATGATGTCGTTTGATGAGTTTCAGTCGCTGGCGGCGTTGTATACCGTCGTTCCAGTTGCGAGGACAATTCTGGCCGATCTTCATACTCCGGTCTCAGCATATCTGGCGCTGAGGAACGGAGGAGAGTCGTTCTTGTTTGAGAGCGCCGAACCGAATGAAAAGATTGGCCGCTACTCGTTCATCGGCATTTCCCCTGAGGTTATGGTGATTGCTCGCGGAACGAGCATTGAAATACGACAAGAACGAGAATCAAGGTCGGTAAGCATGAGTATCTTTGATCTCCTTCAGGAACTCGAGAAGCAATACAGCTCGCCACAGCAGGTGAATGGCGGTGGACTTGTTTGTGGACTTGTCGGTTACATTGGTTACGATTGTGTGTCACATCTCGAGCACGTGACTTCGCGCTCTCGTCAATACGACGGCCCACCGGACGCGATGGTGGGTCTCTTCACAACTGTCCTCCGCTTCGATCACCGGAACCACGTCATCACGATTGTTCAGAATATCCTCGTTGGACCTGGTGTGGATCTGTCAGTTGTTTACAAGGAGGCGCTGAAGAAGATCGACACCATCGAGCTGCGTCTCCGGAACGCAGTGATTCCTCCGGGAAACTTTCAAGCAAAGGAGTTCTCCGCTACTACAGAATCGGATCGACTGCAATACTGCGAAGCTGTTCTACGTGCAAAGCAGTATATCGTAGAAGGAGATATCTTCCAGGTGGTTCTCTCTCGCACAATGGAGACGTCATTCGCCGGCGATCCCTTCTCCGTTTACCGCGCCCTCCGCACGATCAATCCTTCACCGTATCTCTTCTATGTCGATTTCGGCGAGACGCGTTTGATTGGATCTTCGCCTGAAGTGCTTGTTCGTGTCCGCTCGGGTGAGGTGGAAGTATTTCCGATCGCCGGAACACGGAAGCGGGGGACGACAATGGAGGAAGATGTGAAGTTGGAGCAGGATCTCATAGCGGACACGAAAGAACTTGCTGAGCATGTAATGCTTGTGGATCTTGGTCGGAACGATGTGGGGAGGATCAGTGAGTTTGGAAGTGTGGAGGTGCCGATCTTCCAGCGGATCGAACGATACTCGCACGTCATGCACATTGTGTCCGAAGTGCGGGGGAGGTTGAAAAAGGGGACAACCTCGGTCGACGCGCTGAAAGCATGCTTTCCGGCGGGGACGGTGTCTGGCGCTCCGAAGGTGCGTGCGATGCAAATTATCAGAGAGCTTGAACCGGTCCAACGAGGTGCATATGCCGGCGCTGTCGGCTACCTTGGGTTTGACGGCACACTGGATACCTGCATCGCCATCCGCACGATCGTAGCATACAGGGACCGTCTCCGTGTTCAGGCTGGGGCCGGCATCGTTGCGGATTCAATCCCGGAGAATGAGTTTCAGGAAACCGTCAACAAAGCTCAGGTTCTTGTCGATGCGATTGCTCTTGCCTCAGAAGGCTTGACTTTATCTCCTGCCACCAGCCGATTGATGTCGCAATGATTCTTGTTATCGACAATTACGACTCGTTCACCTACAACCTGGTCCAGCTTCTTGGAAGGCTGCGCTCTGATATCGTCGTCCACCGGAACGACACCCTTTCCATCGATCAGATCCGGGCAATGGGACCGGAGAGGATTCTCATTTCGCCGGGCCCCGGTCGTCCCGAGAACGCGGGTGTGAGTGTCGAAGTTATCCGCCAACTCGGGCCGGAGATCCCGATTCTCGGAGTCTGTCTTGGTCATCAGGCGATCGGTCTGGCCTTTGGCGGGAACGTGGTCCACGCTCCGTGTTTGATGCATGGCCGTACTTCGGAGATCTATCACCATGCATCACGCCTTTTTGAAGGCGTCGAGAGCCCGTTTGTTGCCACACGGTATCATTCTCTCATTGTTGCGTCCGATGATTTGCCACGCGAACTCGAGATAACAGCGAAAACCGATGACCATGTCATCATGGGGCTCCGTCATACACGTTATCCCATCGAAGGTGTCCAATTTCATCCGGAGTCCATCCTGACACACGCAGGGGAGCAAATTCTCAAGAACTGGCTGAAGGTGCAATAATGTCCATGAAGCATTATATTGAGAAGTGTCTGGCGGGTGATAGTCTCTCCGTTGATGAAGCCTCGGATGCGTTGGAGTTCATCATGTCCGGCCGGGCGACCGATGCGCAAATTGCAGGATTGTTGATCGCTCTCCGGGCGAAGGGTGAGACGGTCAACGAGGTGGTCGGGTTTGCCCGAATGATGCGTGAGAAATCCATCAAGGTGCGAGTCGACGATCCGGACGCAATAGACATTGTGGGCACAGGGGGAGATGGTCTCGGGACATTCAACATCTCCACCGTCGCAAGTTTCGTTGCCGCAGGAGCAGGCGTGACTGTCGCAAAGCATGGTAACCGTTCGGTTTCCAGTCAGAGCGGAAGTGCAGATCTCCTCACAGCCCTTGGAGTCAACATTCAGTTGCGGCCAGAGAGGGTGCAGGATTCAATCAACAAGCTGGGTGTCGGGTTTCTCTTTGCGCCGTTGTTTCATCCCGCAATGAAGACGGCAGCAAAGGCGAGGACGGAGTTGGGCGTCAGGACAATCTTCAATATGGTCGGTCCTATTACAAATCCTGCAAGCGTCACACGCCAACTGGTGGGGGCATACAGCAACAAGGTTGCAGGTCTTCTTGCAGCCGCGCTGCGTGAGCTGCAATCTAAACAGAGTTGCGTCGTCCATAGCAATGACGGGATGGATGAAGTTGCGCTCTCCGGTGAAACCAGCGTTGTTGAAGTGAAAGGTTACGAAGCCCTCCGGAACTATGCCCTGTCGGCATCTCAATTCGGATTGGATACGAACACGTTGGCAGGTGTTCGAGGTGGGACAAAGGAGGTAAATGCAGTAATTGCGAAGCAGTAATTGCGAAGAGCGTCCTGCAAGGTGAGCGCGGCCCGGCGCGCGATGTTGTTGTCGCCAACGCTGCGATGGGAATCTACGTTGCAGGCAGAGCCCGCACACCCAGGGAAGGTGCGGAGAAGGCAGCTGCCTCCATCGATTCCGGAAGAGCATTCGCCAAGCTGAAAGACTTTGTTGAGTTTTCCAACAGTCCATGAATTTTCTCGAAACGATCATTGCCCATAAGCGGGAGGAAGTGGCAGAGCGGAAAAAGGCAATCCTCCGGGCGCGGCTGGAAGACATGCCGAAGTTCGAGTATCCAAGCAAGTCTCTCCGGCAGGCTCTCCTCGAGCATGATCCGGCGATCATCGCCGAGGTCAAGAAAGCCTCACCATCGAGGAATGTCATTCGAGATCGGTTCGACCCGCTCCTTACTGCGAGGGAGTTGGTTCATGCCGGCGCCAGTGCACTTTCGGTTCTCACCGACCGGAAGTTCTTTCAGGGTGACATCAAGTTCATCGAACTGATGAGAGACTTTGTATCCGTCCCGATCCTCCGCAAGGACTTCATTATTGAACCATATCAGCTATATGAAGCGAAGGCTTATGGTGCAGATGCAGTCCTCTTGATCGCTGCAGTACTCGAGCGCCAGGAAATCCTGGACCTTGCGGCAGAAGCGTCATCCATCGGACTCGAAGTCATTGCCGAAGTTCATAATGAAGATGAGATCGAAATGGTGGAATCGGAGTCGATTCAGATCATCGGAATCAACAACAGGGACCTGGAGACGTTCGAGACTGATATTACCACGTCCATGCGACTGCGGAAATACATTCCTGCCGACAAGGTCGTGGTAAGCGAAAGCGGAATAACGAGGCGCCAAGAAATCGATCAGCTCAGAAGTCATGGCATCCGTGCATTTCTTATCGGCGAGCATTTGATGCGGGCAGAGAACCCGGGGAAGGCTTTGCAAACGCTTCTGGAGGCAAAGGGTGCGAGTGAAGGTTAAGATTTGCGGGATCACGAACCTGGAGGATGCAGGCGCTGCGGTTGACTATGGGGTGGATGCTTTGGGATTCATCTTTGCAGAAGCAAGTCCGAGGTTTGTTACTCCGTCGATGGCGGGAGAGATCATCCGCGAGCTTCCACCGTTTGTAACGCCGGTTGGGGTGTTCGTGAATCATCGAAGAGAAGAGGTTTTGAGAATGGTTAAGGAATCAGGTGTGCGGGCTCTTCAATTTCACGGAGAAGAATCTCCGGAGGATATTGCGGGGTATCTGCTTCCGGTCTACAAAGCATTCCGGATCAGTGACGGATTTCAACCGTCTACACTGTCAGCCTACCCGACGAATGCGTATCTTCTGGACACGTTGGTGAATGGGCGCTATGCGTGGACAGGGAAGCCTTTTAATTGGGAGATCGCGGCTGAAGCCGCGCGGTATGGACGAATCATCCTGAGTGGTGGGCTCACACCGGAGAATGTCCGGGAGGCCGTGCGGGTAGCTCGCCCGTACGCAGTAGACGTGAGCAGTGGTGTGGAAGTCTCACCCGGGAAAAAAGATAGTAGGAAAATACGGCAGCTCTTTGCTGCACTGAAGACCATCTAGGAGTCTGTATGCTCGTCTTGATGAAACGTGATGCAACGGCCGAAGACATCTATCACGTCAAAGAAAAAATCCTGAAGCTTGGATTCAAGCCGCACGAAATCCCGGGTGCGCAACGTGTGGCCATCGGCATAACGGGGAATAAAGGGAAGATCAATCCAGAGCACTTCAACACAATGGAGGGTGTCGAAGAGGCGATTCCTGTCTCGAAACCATACAAACTTGTGGGGCGCGACGCCAAGCCGGAGAATACAGAAATCAATGTGGATGGGGAGACCATCGGCGCAAGGGGACTGGCAATCATTGCGGGACCCTGTTCCGTGGAGAGTGCCGAACAGTTGTTCCAGACGGCCGATGCAGTGAAAGAGGCCGGAGCAAAGTTCCTCCGCGGTGGAGCGTTCAAACCGCGCACATCGCCATATGCCTTCCAGGGAATGAAAGAGGAGGGGCTCGTTCTCTTGCGCGAGGCGAAGGAGCGAACGGGCTTGAAGATTGTAACAGAAGTGAAAGACATTCTGACTCTGTCGGCAGTTGCGAAAGTGGCGGATGTCATTCAGATCGGTGCGCGCAATATGCACAACTTCTCGCTATTAGAGGCGGTGGGTGAGCTTCGCACGCCGGTTCTCTTGAAGCGGGGCATTTCCGCGACCATCGAAGAGCTGCTCATGTCCGCCGAGTACATCCTTGCCCGCGGCAACTACAATGTGGTTCTGTGCGAACGTGGCATTCGGACGTTCGAACCGTACACGCGCAACACGCTCGATCTGAACGCTATCCCTGTGATCAAGAAGCTCTCCCATCTCCCGATCATCGTCGACCCAAGCCACGGCATTGGTATGTGGGATGGGGGCCACGGCATTGGTATGTGGGATGGGGTCAGCGCAATGGCTCTTGCTGGTGTTGCCGCGGGTGCCGATGGCCTGATGATTGAGGTTCATCCTGATCCTGCCATGGCGCTGTCCGACGGTTACCAGTCCTTGAAGCCGGGGAAATTCAAGGACCTCATGGAAAAGATCAAGCTTGTTGCGGCTGCTGTGGATCGAAGCGTGGATGTGGAGGTGGCGTGAGCGCGTGGGCGAAGCAACGGCTGACTTCGTACTCCTTTCCCGATCATCAGGGATATTATGGTGCATATGGGGGGAAGTTTGTTCCCGAGACGTTGATGGCGGCACTTTCCGAGTTGGAGATGTTATACACCGCGGCAAAGGTTGACCAAGCATTCCGCGCTGAGTTCGTCCAGATGCTGGAGGAGTATGGCGGACGTCCAACCCCGATTACCTTTGCGGAACGATTGACCGAACGCTATGGTGGGGGGAGAATTTACATGAAAAGGGAAGACCTCTGCCACACCGGAGCGCACAAGATCAATAACACCATCGGACAAGTCCTTCTGGCGAAGAGGTCGGGGAAGAATAGAATCATCGCGGAAACTGGCGCAGGGCAGCATGGAGTCGCGACGGCAACGGTAGCGGCCAGAATGGGACTTTCATGCTGTGTGTATATGGGGGAGGAAGACATGGTCCGGCAGAGACTCAACGTGGAACGGATGCGGATGCTTGGTGCCGAAGTCATTCCCGTCAGTTCCGGCAGCCGGACACTCAAAGATGCCACCAGCGAAGCGATCAGGGATTGGGTCACCAACGTACGCGATACGTTCTACATCATCGGATCGGTCGTCGGTCCGCACCCCTATCCAATGATGGTCAGGGATTTTCAATCCACAATTGGAGCTGAGACGCGCAGGCAGGTTGAAAAGAAGGAAGGACGCTTGCCGGACGTTCTGGTTGCATGTGTCGGCGGCGGGAGCAATGCGATGGGGCTGTTCTATCCTTTCCTGACATCGGATGCACGAATGATCGGAGTTGAGGCAGCAGGGCTGGGAATCGAATCGGGCAGGCACGCAGCTACGTTGACGAAAGGAATGCCCGGCGTTCTGCACGGTTCATACAGCTATTTGCTTCAGGACGAGAATGGGCAGGTGGAACCCGCGCATTCCATTTCCGCCGGATTGGACTACCCGGGAGTGGGGCCGGAACATAGTGCATTGAAAGACCTGGGTCGCGTTGAATACGTGTCGGTCACTGACCAGGAGGCACTGGACGCGGCGTTTCTTCTCGCCCGCACCGAAGGAATCATCC
>JAERML010000232.1 GCA_016844425.1 Bacteroidota bacterium | reverse complement strand
GTTAACGACCACGCAATGCTGATGCCATCGAACGTGCTGGTGCCCCGGCCAACCTCGTCGAGAAGAATCAGACTCCGTTTGGTTGCCGTGTTGACGATATGTGCCGCCTCATGCATTTCCACAAGGAATGTGCTCTCGCCTGACGCAATGTTGTCACTAGCCCCGACCCGCGTGAAGATCTTGTCCACGATCCCGATCACCGCTTTCTTTGCGGGGACGAAGCTCCCGATCTGCGCCAGGAGCACGATCAACCCCACCTGCCGGAGGTAACTCGACTTCCCACTCATGTTGGGCCCGGTGATGATCAGGATTTGGTGCGTGTCAATGTCGAGGCGGACATCGTTGGGAATGTACTTTTCGCCCGGCGGCAGGAGCCGCTCGATAACAGGATGGCGCCCGTCCTTGATTTCCAGAAGTGTGGACTCGTTTACCTCAGGACAGACGTAAGAATATTCATGTGCGGCAGCGGCCAGGGAGAGGAAGCAATCGAGCGCGGCGATTAACCTGGCATCGGTTTGGATCGCCTCGGCGCGTGCAGCGACCTGCAAGCGAAGGACGTTGAAGAGCTCGGTTTCGAGCGCAAGCATTTTCTCTTCAGCATGCAGGATCTTCTCTTCATATTCTTTCAGCTCGGGAGTGATGTATCGCTCCGCATTGGTGAGCGTTTGCTTCCTGATGTAGTCGGAGGGGATCTTCTCCTTATGAGTGTTGGTCACTTCGATGTAGTAGCCGAACACGTTGTTAAAGCCCACCTTTAACGATGAGATTCCCGTTCGCTCTCGTTCTTTCCGCTGCAATTCCGCAATCCAGCTCTTGCCTCCAAACGAGATCGCCCGGAGGTCATCAAGCCCTGCATGGAATCCTTTCCGGATCACGCCGCCATCCACCAGCGTCGCGGGTGGCTCCGCCTCGATGGCGGTGTCAATCAGGGTGACGACGTCTGACAGAGGATCAAGTCCGGTGCGGATCGAGGAGAGGACTTCTGTTGCGACGCCGTCGAGTCTCTCCTTCCCCTTGCCGATTTCGAGCAGGATGAACTTTAGCGCGTTCATCTCCCGCGGCGTTGCGCGGTTCGTACAGATCTTTGTCGTGAGCCGTTCAAGATCGCCAATGCGGGTGAGGATATCGCCGAGACTCTTCCGGAGATCTTCCTTTTGGATTAACTCACGAACAGCTGCGAGGCGCTGCTGAATCGGAGACAGTCTGTTCAATGGCTGGTTGATCCACCGCTTGAGCAAGCGTCCGCCCATTGGTGTTTGCGTTCTGTCGAGAACGGCAAACAATGTTCCATCGGCTGAGCCTGCGATGGATGCGGTGATCTCGAGGTTCCGCTTGGTGGAGGTATCCAGTGTGATATGGTCACCGACATCCACCGGCATCAGCTTTCGGATATGGAGGAGATTGGCCTTCTGCGTTTCCTGGAGATAGTTCATCACTGCGCCGGCGGCCACGGTGCCCAGTTTCATTTCCTCCACGCCAAATCCCTTGAGCGACTGTGTCTGGAAATGACTGACGAGAAGCTCGTAGGCGTAATCGACGTTGAAAACCCAATCGTCAATCTTGGTGAAGAGGCCGTTGTACCGTCCGCGCAGCAGCTCCTGGAGCGATACAAGATCCCGCCGCTGTACAAGAATCTCCGACGGTGCGAGCGCAACAACTTGTTCGGCAAGTTGACGAAAAGGAAACTCGCTTACATTGAACTCCGCGGTGGACACATCTACATAGGAAAAACCGATTGTATCCTGTCCGGTGGCAAGCGCTGAAGGAAGGGCGATGGCGGCGAGATAGTTGTTGTGTTTTTGCTCGAGGACTTTGTCGGAGTAGGCTACACCCGGTGTCACCACTTCAATTACATCTCTCTTGACGATTCCCTTGGCGAACTTCGGATCCTCCAGTTGTTCGCAGATGGCAACCCGGTGCCCGGCTTTGAGCAACTTCGGGAGGTACGAATCCAGCGCGTGATGGGGAAACCCCGCAAGGGGAATATCGCCCGCTGCGCTGTTTCCCCGCTTCGTCAGTGTGATACCGAGGACCTTTGCGGCGATTTTGGCGTCCTCTTCGAACGTCTCAAAGAAATCGCCCATGCGGAAGAGGAGTATCGTGTCAGGATACTTCGCCTTCACCTGGGCATATTGTTTCATGAGAGGGGTGGACATGGAGGACGCGTCGGGTGCAATGCAACAGGCACTTCAGGAGTTTGACAAAGGCAATTAACGCAAATTCAGTCCGAAAATCAACGAAGAGAAAAGGAGATCGCCTCGATGATGCCACACCATTGTCGATCTCGCCGGAGTGGCTGAGGTGAGCAGCATTGTGCAAGTGAAGGAGGAAACTGACTTCGTTGCCCACACACATGCGCGTTTCTTGACTCTCGGGGTTGAAATCCATATTATGCTCACGGCTTTTCCCTACTCTCCCTACTCTTGAAGTCAAAGATAGATTGCCGCGAAGTCTCCACGATCCAAAGGAGTAAGCATGCTGGCTGTTCGTTGGGGCAGTTTGTGACGTCGTGTATTCTTTGCATTGTTCGGTGAAACGAAACCACAAGTCGGAGGTACCATGAAGAAAGTCGGCATATTGTTCGGTATGGAGAACACATTCCCGGGCGCTCTTGTTGCGAAGATCAACGAAATGAATGCCGGTGTCATCGCTGAATTTGTCGATGTCGGCGCAACCCGGATGGCCGATCCGACAAAGTACGATCTGATCATTGACCGCATCTCGCATGATATCCCCTACTATCGCTCATACCTCAAGAATGCCGTCCTCGGTGGTACTATCGTCATCAACAATCCCTTCTGGTGGAGCGCCGACGACAAGTTTTTCAACTACGCGCTTGCATCGAAGATCGGCGTTGCCACCCCCAAAACCGTCCTGCTACCGTCGTACCAGACGCCGCCCAACACCACGTCGCAATCCATGCGCAACCTGCAGTACCCGCTCGACTGGAAAGAGATCTTCAACTATGTTGGGTTCCCGGCATTTCTCAAACCGCATAGCGGTGGAGGCTGGAAGCACGTCTACAAGATCCATAACGAAGGGGACTTCTTCCATTTCTACCATCAGACTGGCGATCTCGTGATGACGCTGCAGGAAGGGATCGAGTTCAAGGAATATGTCCGCTGTTACTGCATCGGTCAGGAGAATGTCCACATCATGCAGTACGATCCTCGCCAGCCGCACGAGAACAGGTACGTAAAGGAAGCACCGCCGCTTGACCCGGCACTGGAACAACGCATTGTGGAAGACTGCCTGAAACTTTGCCGTGCCCTCGGTTACGACCTGAACACCCTGGAGTTTGCCGTGCGCGATGGTATTCCCTACGCGATCGATTTTCTGAACCCCGCGCCGGATGCAGACTACCACTCGGTGGGGCCGGAGAACTTCACGTGGATCGTAAACGCACTCGGTGGGGCCGGAGAACTTCACGTGGATCGTAAACGCCGTCGCGGATCTTGCGGTGAAGAAGGCATTGAGCAATGAACAGACAGAAGCGGAATACTGGTGGGGGAGTTTCCTGAATGCCAATGGCGTTGAGAAGAAGTCAGCACCCAAACGGAGCATGAAATCCGCTGATGGCGCACGAGTCTCCAGAAAGTAGGACACGTATGCAGCCGAGCTTTACATTAGGCATCGAGGAAGAATTCCAAACGATCGATCCGGAGACGCGTGACCTCCGCTCGCATATCCATGAGGAGATCATCGCGAAGGGAAAAAAACACCTCCAGGAGAGGGTGAAGCCCGAAATGCACCAGTCCGTGGTGGAGGTGGGGACCGGCATCTGCAAGAACATCAAGGAGGCGAAGCTGGAAGTGTTCGAGCTTCGGAAACGGATGGTAGACCTGGCGTATGAGAATGGTCTCCGACTTGCTGCCGCCGGAACCCATCCCTTTGCCAACTGGCACAGCCAGGCAATTTTCCCCGATGACCGGTATGCAACGATTGTGCAGGACATGCAGCAGGTGGCGCGCGCAAATCTTATCTTCGGGCTTCATGTCCACGTAGGCATCGAGGACAAAGAAGCAACGATCCATCTGATGAACGCTGCGCGGTATTTTCTCCCTCACATCCTTGCTCTGTCCGTCAATTCTCCATTCTGGATGGGACGGAACACCGGGCTAAAATCGTACCGGTGCAAAGTATTCGACAAGTTTCCCCGTACCAACATCCCGGACTATTTCCAGAGCTACTCTGAGTACGAGAACTTCGTCAACCTCCTCATCAAGACCAACTGCATCGACAACGCCAAAAAGATCTGGTGGGATCTCCGCCCGCATCCGTTCTTTGGAACACTGGAGTTCCGTATCTGCGATATCCCGATGCGCGCAGAAGAGACTGTTGCCCTGGCTGCGCTCATGCAGGCGGTGGTAGTAAAGCTCTACAAGCTGTACGCGTCGAACATGGGCTTCCGGCTCTATCGTCGTGCGCTGATCATGGAGAACAAATGGAGGGCAAGCCGGTACGGCCTCGGTGGCAAGCTCATCGACTTCGGACGGCAGACGGAGCTCCCTGCGGCCGACCTGATCAGGGAGCTTCTTCTCTTTGTTGATGATGTGGTCGATGAACTGGATAGCCGCGAGGAAATCAACTACATCCATACCATTATGGCTATGGGACCGGGTGCGGAGCGGCAACTTGGAGTCTACGAACGGTCGAACGGTGACTTGAAGGCAGTAGTGGACTACATCATTGAAGAAACCCGCGTCGGACTCAACGAGCCGGTGCGCGCACCTGTGAAATCACTGTAGAGAGAGTGAATGAAACATCTGTTTGAAGGCGTCGCGCTGCACGACGCGCTCCGGGAAGGAGCTTACAATGCAGTGAATGTCTGCCTGCGCGTGAAACCGGAAGAAAAGGTCACCCTCATCACAGATGAGCGGACCCTCGACATAGCGGCAAGCGTGTACAATGAGATCCGGAAGGTCGGCGCCCAATGTAACGTATATGTGCTGGAAGAATTTGCCCCGCGACCGCACACGGATATGCCTCAGGAAATTCTGGATGATCTTGCCACCAGCCAGGTGAGTGTCTACGCCGTGTACGGGCAGATGGGAGAGTTGCGCACACGCATGCAACTGACCGCTGTGGTAACGAAGCACAAGATCCGCCACGGACACATGATCAACATTAATCAGCGGATCATGCAGGAGGGAATGCGCGCGGACTTCAACAAGGTGGATGAGATCAGCGGGAAGGTGTGGGAGCTGGCGAAGAAAGCAAAATATGTGAACGCTCGGACAAAGCGTGGCACGGATATCCACGCTGAGTTCAGTCCTTCCCTGAAGTGGTTAAAGACGAGCGGCATCATCAGTCCGGACACGTGGGGAAATCTCCCCGGCGGCGAAGTCTTCACAGCCCCGCTGATGGTCAACGGCATGTTCATCGTGGATGGGGTGGTGGGAGATTACCTCTGTGCAAAGTACGGGGATTTGAAGGACTCACCGCTCACCATCGAGGTAAGAGACAACCGCATCACTCAGGTTTTTTCGGACAACAAGGAACTGGAGCAGGAGTTCTGGGATTACTGCCACACCGATGAGAACAGCCCACGCGTTGGCGAGTTCGCTATTGGCACGAACATCCAGCTCAAGCACGTCATTGGACAGATCCTTCAGGATGAAAAAATCCCCGGCGTTCACATCGCGTTCGGCCATCCCTACGCCGAGCACACCGGGGCCAACTGGACATCCTCCACCCATATCGATGTCGTTGGAACCAAATTCGACATCTGGATAGAGGACCGGAAAATCATGCATGAAGGAGAGTTCCTTATCTGACTGATTATGAAGAGCCAGAAAGAGCGTGAAACGGAGTACCACTTTCTCAATCATCAGATATTTGGGACTTCTCACTAATTGACAATTGCGAACTGTCAATTGCCAATTGTTAATTTCTATGATCCCCCATCTCCGCCATTTCTTCAACACCAACTTTACCGAGAAAGCCTACCAGCTTCTCCTCAAGCGCCTCGACGGCGTTTGCGGCATGCATGTTGACTTCCGCGTTTCGGAGACTCCATTCTTCATACCCACGCCTTTGATCAATTCCATGGTGCAGGCGGGGAAGGAGATCATAATGCAATTGATGACCAACCCGGACTACCTAGCTGCCTCCGACAGAGCCATCCCGCATGAGTTCAACGTCCCGAACGAGCCGCCCCGACCGTTGTTTATTGCTGTTGATTTCGGCGTGATTCGAAACGAGGACGGTTCCTATGTCCCAAAGTTGATTGAGATGCAGGGCTTCCCGTCGCTCTTCGGATTTCAAGCGGCGCTCTGTCAGCAGTACAGAGAGGTGTACCGACTTCCCCCCAGGTTGAGATATCTCCTCGGGGGACTCGACCTGGAGGCGTACCACGCGTTGTTGAGAAGGGCGATCCTCGCTTACCATGCGCCGGAAAATGTGGTGTTGCTGGAGCTCGACCCGCTCAAGCAGAAGACACGTCCCGACTTCGTTCTCACCGAGCGGATCTGTGGCATCAACACGGTCAACATCAGCGACGTCGTAAAGGAGAAGAACCGGCTTTTCTACCGTCAGGATGGCGTACGTGTTCCCATCTACCGTATTTACAATCGTG
>JAERML010000034.1 GCA_016844425.1 Bacteroidota bacterium | reverse complement strand
GCATCGTACATGGGATCTGCAACGGACCGTCGGACATCCATCTGCGCTGCGTGGTGGTTCACAACGTCGAACCGCTCCCGGCGAAAAATCTCCTCAACCTTCCCGGCATCTCTGATATCAAGCTGGTAGAATCTGGCGCCGGGGTGAACATTTTCACGCACGCCTGTTGAGAGATTATCCATAATGGCGACCGAGTGGCCGGCGCTAATGTAGGCATCCACAATATGCGACGCGATGAACCCTGCACCCCCTGTGACAAGAATGTTCATTGTTCAAACTGCATCATTGTATGGACCCTCTCATGAATAACCAGGCAGTCCAACCGTATACCAACGCTATTCCTCCTGCAAATGCGATGATGGTGTGTTTCGCGCGGCCCGTTGCAAGGGTTCCCTTGAACCGATTCCGGTCGGCCACAAGACCCGCACCCCATCCAAAGAAAAGGCACAAGAACGGAACAAGGGGAAGGCGAAACCGTGCCTCCGCATGCAGCACAACCTGGACAAGAAAGAAAAACACAATAGCCGCGCCAATGAGTGATAGACTCAGCCGGGACGGTGGATGGCCGACAAGTCCAAGACCCGCCCCCATCAGAAGCACCACGTCAGCACAGACAGCCAGTAGCTGCACGGGAATATTGGAATCTGTGTGCGCGATCGGATAGACAAGAAAAATATGGGCCTTCTTGATGGCTAACCTGAGTGTCTCCCATGGATGACGCACGATGTACCCGGTTGCGATGGCGCCACTGAGTGAACTCCTTGCCACTTCATTCAATCGACCAACATCCGCTACACCAAGTTCGCTTGCACGTTCTCGATACCAGGTATCGAAGCCTTCCTCAACGCGCCACGTCCCTGTTGCGAAAGGGTTGTTTCCATTGAGGAGCGAATTGCCGCCTCCGGAAGAAACGGGGACGAGTGATTCGTAGAGTCCATAGTTCCTGATTGCCCAAGGGGATAGGACAATCACACATGCCACAACAGCCAGGATGACCTCGGCGGCTCTGCCTCGCTTCTTTCTCTTCATAGCGAAAGCCAGAAGAAAAAGTATGGGAATGAAACCGAAGAAGACCGCCCGCGTAAGTGCGGCCAGCCCTGCTGTGATTCCTACGAGCATCGCGAGCATCATCCCTCCTGCATCGACCCATCGGTAAACAAGAAGAGTGGACGCCAGAGCCAGGGCAATGTAGAGTGTCTCAGTTTGAAGCAGGGTTGAGTAGATGACAAGCCCGGGATAAACCGCCATCACTCCGGCAGCGATTAACGCCGGCTGCCGCGCCCCCCAGAGGAGAATGCTGAGTTGATAGGCAAGCAGCACCGTCAGAACCCCGAGCAAACAGCCAACAGCATGCTGTACGGCCAGATTCGTACCAAAGAGACGAACTATGATAGACAACGCGTATGGAAAAAGCGGCGCACGCGTAGAACGTTCTCCGTTCGAGTCGATGAACTCGCCCCCCTCCGCAAGCGTCCGGGACATGGTGATGTATTCGCGTTCGTCCGACGTGTACCCGCTAGAATGCACGGGCAGCACAGCCGCGGCTCTGGTGATAAGAGCAACGATGAGAATGAACAGAAGGTCGCGATCACGAAGAAATGACCGGAACTGAAAGGACCTTGTATCTCCGCCGCGTTCCATCCTAACGTCTCAACCCCTTCATGCCTATGTCCCTCCTGAAGTGCATTCCCGCAAACTCAATTTTTGAGGCTCCCTCGTATGCATCACGGATAGTTGATGCAAGATCGCCTTCCTTTCGCAACGCCGTCACTCCAAGCACTCTTCCACCGGATGTGACCAGTTGCCCTTCGATTCGGGCTGTTCCGGCATGAAACACCATGACGTTGGACAGACCGTTCAGTGTATCCAATCCATTTATCAGCTCGCCCGATGCATAAGCATCCGGATATCCCTTCGAAGCCAAGACAACGCAGACGGCCGAGCCCCTCCACGCTGAGGCTCCCCTATGCTCTGACGGCTGGATTCGTCCTACTGCCGAAGCTTCCAGCAGACTTACCAAATCCCGTTCATACATGGGAAGTACGACCTGGGTTTCCGGATCGCCGAACCGGCAGTTATACTCAACAACCTTGGGGCCTGCTTTGGTGATCATGAGTCCAACGTACAAACATCCCTTGTAAGGTCTTCCTTCAGCAGACATTCCGCGCAACGTCGGCTCGATGATTGTCCGTTCAACTGTCCGAAGGACTTCTGGGGTTACCATCGGTGCCGGGGCATACGCACCCATGCCGCCTGTGTTTTTTCCCTCATCATGATCGAACACACGCTTGTGGTCCTGTGCTGGAGCGAGTGTGACATGCCGTGTCCCATCGCAGATGGCAAACACCGAGGCTTCTTCACCGGTCATGAACTCTTCGATAACGACGACCGTACCCGCCACGCCGAACGATCGTTGCCCCATCATCGCTTCCAGAGCATCCAGTGCTTCGTCCTGCTTCCATGCAATGACTACCCCTTTGCCCGCCGCAAGTCCATCTGCCTTCAACACGACCGGATATACGACTGACCCGAGGTAGCGCGCTGCCTCTTGCTTCTGGGGCAATGTGAATGTCTTGTGAGCCGATGTTGGAATTCCGTGACGTTGCATGAATTCCTTCGCGAATGCCTTGCTCCATTCCAGTTCAGCGGCTGCTTTGGTCGGACCGAAGATCGCGTGACCGTGTGCGACGAAGAAGTCCACAATCCCTTCGGCAAGCGGTTGTTCTGGTCCAACAATGGTAAGATCAACCTTTTTCTCCTTGACGAACTTCAGTAGTCCTTCGAAGTCCGTGAGCGAAAGAGGAATGCATTCTGCAAGGGACCCGATCCCGGGGTTGCCTGGTGTGCAGTAGATCTTTTGAACACGGGCGCTCTGATTGATTTTCCAGACCAGCGCGTGCTCTCTGCCGCCCGAGCCTATGACGAGGATGCGCATCTCAGGGTTCAAAGAGTGACTCGAATACTCTGGCGAGATTGCCGGTCAGCGTGACCCGGTTGTACTTGCCAACGACCTCAGGGCTGGGACCGGTGAGCTGGTTTCGCTCAAACTTCGCAAAGTACCCTTCGATTGCCTTCTTGATTCCCGCAACGTCCGTGGGGGGTACAACGGTTCCCCCTGCCTCCAGGATTGTGGACTTGAGGAACCCATCCGGGGCGCATCCGAGTATGGGCTTTTGAGCACCAATGTACTCATAGGTCTTTCCCGGCGAACCGACCTGATCTCCGACAACAACCCACAATACATCCGACGCGAGCAACTGATTGATGCACTCGTGGTGGGGTACATATCCCATGACGTTGACGGAGTCCTGGAGCTGGAGTTTGTTCACAAGCTTGATGTTCTCATCCCGGAAGTTTCCAACGAACCGTGCCTCAATGCGTCCGCGCAACCTTGGCTTTTCCTGGAACAAATCATGGAGCGCCTGCAGGAAGTAGTCCGGTACTCGGTCTTCCCAAAAAATTCCCGCGTATGTGATCCGCATTTTGCCCGGCGTTCGCGGGATGGCAGGTTGACCCTCGCGGCGGAAATCCTCCGGGTCAAAACCCTGAGGAATGATATCCACGTCATGATAGGAAAGAAATGGATAGCGCGAGATCAGCGATTCTTTCACACGCCGGTTGGTGGTGATGACGTGGCTGCTCGCCCGGAGTGAATTCCGTTCGAGCACGTAATGGCGGTACTTGTGCAACTTCGTAGGGTAGAACTTGAACGGATAGTCAAGCCAGGGATCGCGATAATCGAACACAAGCGGCTTGTTGATGCGGGACTTCAACTCTGCACCAATCAGAAAGTCTGTGAATGGTGGGGCGGTGGCGAAAATCAAATCAAACGGTGATTCGGTGTGCGCGGCAAGAGCACTGGCCACGGCTTTCCTCTTCCATCCAATCTTATTGTCGGGAATGAAGAGTGTATCGCTTACACGACTCAGAAACTTGCGCGAGCGTTCGGATGGAAGCTTCACGACTTCTTTTTTTGCGAAGATTTTCCCTGGTCCAGCAGCTTCCGTCCGGAGAATCCGTATTGGCCGGCCTGCCAATTCCTGAAGCAAAGTGTCATCCTGCGCAAAGTAGCCAACCGGATCCACAGTGAGCACTGTGGGATGCCAACCGAATTGGGGAAGATATTTCACAAATTTTAACGTCCGCTGAACACCGCTCAGTCCCATCGGGGGAAAATAGTAGGCAATGACGAGAACCTTGCGCGGTGGAACGTCGTGAGCCATGGGTCAAACAATCATGAGTTTCTTTGGAGCGGTGTTCAGAACTTCACATCCGACCCGGGTGAGCAGAACATCATCCTCGATCCGGACCCCGCCAAATCCGCCGATGTAGATGCCGGGTTCAATTGTCACCACGCTCCCTGCCTGCAATTCCTCCGTGCTCCGGGAGGAAACTCGCGGACGTTCGTGGACCTGCAATCCGAGCCCGTGACCGAGTGAGTGGGAAAAGTGCTTACCATACCCTGCACGGGTTATGCTGCGCCGTGCGACAGCGTCGAGGTCTCGGGCCATCATGCCGCCCCGGGCTGCGGCAACGGCTTCCGTTTGCGCATGGAGAACAGCATCATACATCTCCTTGGCTCTCCCCGACACCCTTCCAACACCGATAGTGCGCGTGAGATCTGAATTGTACCCACGCACGGTACACCCGAAATCGAGCGTCACCATCTCGCCACTCCTGATGCGCTTTGTTGTTGCACGGGCGTGCGGCAATGAACCCCGTTCTCCGCTCGCCACAATTGGCTCGAAAGCATCCTTCTCGGCTCCGAACTTTCGGTGGAGATAGGAAATTTCCGCGGCAACATCCGATTCCTGCAGACCAGGACGGATGCCCGACAGGAGTTGATGAAAGACTTTGTCGCTTATCGTCACCGCAGAACGGATTGCATTCAGCTCCTCTTCGTCTTTTACGAGCGCGAGGTTCTCCACAAGGTCAGAAGTAGGGACAAACGAAACAGAAGGGAAGAGCTTTTTGAGTCCGCGGTACTGTGCATAAGTAACCGAATGGGACTCGAACCCAATTGTCTTGCAATCAGCAAGGGCGTTTCGTTTCGCCGCCTCTTCCGAGAGACTCCCGGCAGCAATGACCCGCCGAAGGCCTTTCACTTCCACCTTGCTTTGGAGGAGATACCGTTGGTCAGTCAGAAAGAGAGCACTGTTCTTGCGTACAATGCAAAGAGCGTTGGAACCAGAAAAATTGGTAAGATACCGAACATTGAAAATTGACGACACGATGAGCCCATCGAGACCGCGCGCGAGGAGTTGGTGGCGCAGCCGGCGAATTCTGTGTCGGGTCATGAGGTGAGCGACGCGCGTTAGAGATGATAGTTGGGTGCTTCTTTGGTAATGGAGATGTCGTGGGGATGACTCTCTCGCAAGCCCGCATCAGACATACGGACAAAGCGGGCATTGGCTTTCAATTCCGCCACCGTACGTGCCCCGCAATATCCCATCGCGGCACGAAGTCCCCCGACCATCTGGTACACGGTATCTCCCAGCGGACCTTTGTATGGTACTCGACCTTCGATCCCTTCGGGAACGAGCTTCTGAAGGTCGTCTTCGGCATCCTGGAAATACCGGTCCTTGCTCCCTTGCTTCATTGCCTCCAGAGACCCCATGCCGCGGTACACCTTGTAGCTTCGTCCTTCATACAGTACCTTGTCGCCGGGACTCTCATCCACGCCGGCAAAAAGACCTCCGATCATGACGGCATCCGCCCCTGCCGCCAGCGCCTTGGCTATATCCCCTGTCTGCTTGATTCCCCCATCGGCAATCAGGGGAACGCGCGCCTTTAACGCCACCTTTGCACATTCCAATATCGCGGTGAGCTGAGGGACGCCGACTCCGGCGACAACCCTCGTGGTGCAAATCGAGCCGGGACCGATGCCGACCTTAATTGCATCAGCGCCCGCCCGAATCAAGTCACGCGTTGCCTCCGCTGTCCCTACGTTTCCCGCCATGAGCTCCAGAGAAGGAAACTCCTTCCGGACCCGACGCACCATTTCCATCACGCCGTGCGAGTGACCATGGGCAGTATCAATAACAACAAGATCCACATCCGCACGAGTGAGTGCTTTCACCCGGTCAATCGTATCGGCAGTTACGCCAACAGCGGCCCCGACACGGAGACGCCCGTGCTGATCTTTGCATGCATCAGGGTGCCTTCGCTTTTTCTGGATATCCTTGAACGTAATAAGACCTTTAAGGACACCGTGCTTGTCAACAACAGGGAGTTTCTCGACCTTGTGTTTCTGCAGTATTCGCTCTGCCTGCTCGAGCTTTGTTCCCATGGGCGCTGTGACGAGATTCTCCCGCGTCATGATGTCGGCCACCGACTGATTCTCGTCAGGCTCAAAACGGAGGTCCCGATTGGTGATTATTCCGATGAGCCTGTTTGACCCATCCACCACCGGGATACCGGAGATCTTGTATTTGTTCATCAACGCAAGGACATCCCGCACTTTCTGGTCTGCGCGGACAGTGATGGGGTCGAGGATCATACCGCTTTCGGAACGCTTAACGCGACCGACCTCTTCCGCCTGGCGAACGATAGCCATGTTCTTGTGAAGAATTCCCATCCCACCCTCCCGCGCAATGGCAATTGCCATTTCAGATTCGGTCACCGTGTCCATCGCCGCACTGAGGAGAGGAATGTTCAGTTCGATTGAGCGCGTGAGCTTCGTGCGGATGTTGACCTCGCGGGGGAGGACGCCAGACTTCGCCGGGACAAGAAGAACGTCATCGTACGTAAGTGCTTCACCTATAATCTTAAGTCGTGCCACGAGGTCTGATCTCTTAGGGTGAGAAATCTGTTTGTTGTTGGCTACGTTTCTTACAACGCTGGTGCGCAGGAAGCCGACGCCTACCGCTTATGTGAAAGCCCCAATACCGGTGATATCTTCCCCCACAATAAGTGTGTGCATCTCGTGCGTCCCCTCATAGGTGATGACAGATTCGAGATTCGCCGCATGGCGCATCACCGGGTATTCATCCAGAATACCATTGGCTCCCAGAATGCCGCGTGCTTCGCGGGCTATCTCCAGTGCATGAAAGACATTGTTCCGCTTTGCCATGGAGATCTGCTGAAAGCGGACCTTTCCTGCATCCTTCAGACGTCCAAGCTGAACGCACATGAGCTGTGCCTTGGTAATTTCGGTGACCATGTGAACCAGTCGGTTCTGCGTCAACTGAAACGCGGCAATCGGTTTGTCAAACTGGATGCGGGACTTGGCGTAGTTCAGTGCAGCATCGTAGCAAGCCATTGCGGCACCAATCGCTCCCCAGGCAATTCCATAACGGGCCTGGCTGAGACAGCCCAAAGGTAGCTTCAGACCATTCCCCTTCGGGAGGATATTCTCCTTTGGAATGTGAACATCCTGGAGGATCAACTCAGACGTCACCGAGGCTCGTAGTGAATGCTTCCCCTTCATTTCAGGAGCGCTGAACCCCTTCGTCCCCTTCTCTACCAGGAATCCATGAATAACGCCGTTGAGTTTGGCCCACACTACGGCAACATCTGCCAGTGTTCCATTGGTGATCCACATCTTGGCACCATTCAAAACATAGCCGTCGGAGGTCTCCACCGCTCGCGTGATCATTCCACCCGGATTCGACCCGAAGTCCGGCTCGGTTAGTCCGAAGCAACCGATCTTTTCGCCCTTTGCGAGTTTTGGAAGCCAGTGATTCTTCTGGATGTCTGATCCGTACGCAAAAATCGGATACATGACAAGCGCACTCTGGACGGAAGCAAAGCTCCGCACCCCACTGTCCCCGCGTTCCAGTTCCTGCATGACAAGACCGTATGCAACGTTGTTCATTTCTGCACAGCCATATTGCGCGGGAAGTGTGGAACCGAAGAGGCCCAACTCAGCCATTTTGCCAACCAGGTCCAAAGGAAATGTCCCCGCACGATTGTGCTTCTCGATAACGGGGAGGACGTTGTCGTCCACAAACTCCCGAACCGTGTTGCGGACGAGAATTTCTTCCTCACTCAAAAGGGAATCCACGTTATAGTAGTCTACACCTTGGAACTTATGCATGCGGGTCTCTTGATTGGCTCAAAATGGAAAAAAGCCCTGTACTCGAAAAGCTACACAGGGCCAGGAAAGGCGTAAATTGTGCACTAAATGAACAGAATTAATGCTTCAAAGTCAAGGTACTGTCAGTACGCCAGTTCGCGAAATAGAGAAAGCCGAACCCGCTGGTCAGGCGCATTCGGCTTTCGGAAGGAGAGATGAGATGTAGTACTGGTCAGTTGAGTATACTGACCTTCGCAAAGAAAGTTTCACGTCCCGGACAAATTAATGTAGGAGTGTTGAAGAAAGGCCTTACGGCGAAGAGAGCGGCGAAATGGAAGGGTGGGCTAGTCCGCTACTTTCATTCCGTATTGCTTGATCTTCAAGTAGAGGGTTTTCTTGCTGATACCCAACGTTGTGGCGGTCTTGGTCCGGCTGTAGTTCTGCTGCTTCAGAACCCTCTCGATATGAATTCTTTCAACCTCTTCGAGCGAGAGAACACCTTCCGGAATACCGGCGGACGACACGCCTGACGTCGCTGTTCCGGACGGATGATCCGAGCGATGGAAATACATGGA
>JAERML010000231.1 GCA_016844425.1 Bacteroidota bacterium | reverse complement strand
GGAGTCTCGATCATCGATCCCATCGGCAGGAAGTTCACCCATTACCAACATCTCCCCAATGACCCATCGAGCCTGAGCAACAACATCGTGTCGGCGCTCTCGCAAGACGTACATGGCAATTTGTGGGTGGGCACCTACGGAGGTGGGCTCAATGTCCTTTACCGCGGGACCGATGAGTTTACTCAGTATCACACTGGATCGAATGATCCGAAAGACGACCTGATAACCAGCGTTGTGGCCCGACGCAATGGCGAGGTGTGGGCAGCATTCTCATTTTCGGGACTGATGCGTATCCTCCCCGACGGTCGAAAGCGGATCCGCTACAAACACACGCCGGGAGATACCACCGGGCTTGTCGGGATAAACGTCATCCGGGCTATGTACGAAGACAGCAAAGGAAGGGTGTGGATTGGAACGCACGGATTCGGTGTGTTGCGTTACGACCAAACCACAAATCAGTTCACACGGTTCTCATTTGTGCCGGGGGACAGTACATCGATGAGCGCGAATCATGTGTGGTCCATCTTCGAGGATCGTGGGGGATATGTGTGGCTCGGGATGTGGCGTTACGGTCTGAATCGATTCGACCCCCGGACCGAAACATTCCAGAGGTTCGACCATGTTTCGTCAGATAGTACCAGTATCAGCGACCATACCGTCCTCTGTATGGCCGAGGATCTCGGTGCAAACTTGTGGGTCGGCACAGCGGGCGGCGGACTGCAGATGTTCACCCCTTCTTCGAATCGCTTCACGCGCTTCCACGAGGGACGCGGTTTCCCGGACAACATGGTCTATGGGACCCTCGTTGACAACCATAATGTTCTTTGGGTGAGCACCGGCAGCGGACTCGTCAGGTTTGAGCCGCGTACCAGGAGTGTCCGGGTGTTTGATGTGAACGATGGGGTACAAAGCAGTGAGTTCATCCAGGGTGCGTTCTGCAAGGGAAGCAACGGACGTATGTACTTTGGGGGAATCAACGGGTTCAACGAATTCCATCCGGATAGCATTGTTCTGAATCCCACACCACCTCCCGTCGTCATCACGCGATTCATTGTGTTTGATAGGGAGATTCCCCTCCCCAGGGCAATCACCGCAACACACGAGATTACGTTGGAGCGTAACCAGAACTTCTTCTCATTTGAGTTCGCGGCATTGGACTTTACCGCCCCGGCGAAGAACAAATATCTGTATCGATTGAGAGGATTCGACAGGGACTGGATCAACGCAGGAAGCCGTCGTCTGGCGAGCTATACAAACGTCGGCCCCGGAACGTATGAGTTCCAGGTCAAAGGATCGAACAACGACGGAGTGTGGAACGAAGAGGGTGTAACGATTGCTGTTACGGTGCTTCCATCGTTCTGGGAAACGTGGTGGTTTCGGGTGCTGGCCGCGGGAATTCTCGCCGGCCTCGCGTACTCCTTCTATCGCTACCGGGTGAACAAGCTGCTCGCTATCCAACGAACGCGCGAACGCATTGCACGGGACCTGCATGACGAAGTCAGTGCGATACTAAGTGGCATCTCGTACTTTAGCAGCGCGGTGCATGAAGACTCCAGCAACCGGCTTTCGGAGAAGTCCACCCATTTCATGTCACTGATCAACCGGAGTTCCACTGAAGTGCTTGAGCTGTTGCACGACATTATCTGGTCCATCAACCCCGAAGGCGACCGCTTCGACAACATCGCAGCCAAGCTTCGCCGGTATGCCTCGGATCTCTGTGAGAGCAGATCCATCCGTTATGTCATTTCCATTCCAGAAACACTGCCCACGCGGTCGGTAGGACCCGAGAAAAGGAAGAACTTCTGGCTCATGTACAAGGAGATGGTCACGAATGCTGTCCGACATTCAGGGTGTTCCGAGCTCACCATTCGACTCGGATTCAATGATGACGGCATCGTCCATCTTCAGGTCTCGGACAATGGCCGGGGATTCGACTCCAACGGGAAGAGCGGGCACAATGGATTGAAGAATATCCAGGCGCGGGCAACTGCCCTCAATGCGAAACTCCTGCTCGAGACGGCTCCGGGCAAGGGAACGCACTGGGATCTGCAATGCACCCTGATGCAATGACAAAGACTACTCAAGTGAGTAGTGACGATGAAGGGAAAGAGGAGTATCATGATAAGGTTTCGTCAGCACCCCCACCTTCTGCATTTTCAAGAGTACATCCAATGGCTGATATCAATGTAATCATCATCGAGGACAATCAGTATGTTCGCGAGGCCTGGGGTGCAGTGGTTGCCAGTGATCCACGCATGGAGCTGGTGGGCTCCTACGGCAGTTGTGAAGAAGCGTTCTCCGACAAGGAGGTTGAGCGTGTGGAGATCGCTCTCATGGATATCGGGTTGCCCGGGATGTCAGGGATTGAAGGAATCGAGGGTTTGAAAGTTCGTCATCCGAAGGCTCTCGTCATCATGTGTACGGTCTTCGAGGATGACAACAACATTTTCAATGCACTGTGTGCCGGGGCTGTGGGATATATTCTCAAGAAAACTCCCCCCGAAGAGATTCTCCGGGCAATTAACGACGCAGCAGCGGGCGGTTCGCCCATGACTCCCGCCATCGCTCGCAAGGTGATCAAATCGTTTCACCTGAAGTCAGGCCGCCACTCCCGGGATCTCGAACCACTCACTGAGCGCGAGCAGCAAGTTCTTGACCGGCTCGTCCAGGGGAAATCCTACTCCGCGATAGCGGACGAAATCTTCATCTCTGTCGATGGCGTTCGTTACCACCTTCGCCACATCTACGAAAAGCTCCAGGTCTCGAACCGTGCTGAGGCAGTTGCCAAAGGCTTGAAAGAGCGGTTGGTGCCCCCTCCCAGATAGCAGCCCGCATTCCCCAGCACACCCTTCCCGCGTTTCCTGCAACTCCCGTTCGCTCGACTGATCCCTTCTGTGCATGTGTGAAATCTGTGATGTAGCATCACGTCACCGATCTCCTTTCCTCAAAACTACTCACTTGTGTAGTGAACAACGCCATGCGCACATGTATAATATCCCCCATCGCTGTGCGCAGAACCACGAGGACCCCCCAACGGTACAACGTTGCCCGGCAAACGATCCGCACCACCGGCCGTTGAGAGAGTCCTCTCCACAAATCATGAAGGGAGAGGAGATGAGCCCGCAATCGACTACTTCGACACACCTGCAATCGCTCTTATCTTCTCCGGACGCGCCGCAGAAGCTGAAACTCAGCAAAAAGCCGGATCACCTCATGCAACAACAGCTCGAGAGAGTGGCAACAAAGGCGGCGAGGTTGGTATGTCGTTCGGCGATGGAGACAGCATGAGCAATTCTAATAGCCTAAACGTCAAGGCCATCAGGAAGCATTTCCTCTTTCCTGAAAGCGGACGCATTGTCTCCAACAACGCTGCCAGTACACAGCCACCACGTGAGCTTGTAGATCTCTACAGGGGCCTTGCACCGGACTACGAAAACGTCCATCGCGGCCAGTCCGATGCTTCAC
>JAERML010000230.1 GCA_016844425.1 Bacteroidota bacterium | reverse complement strand
AACGGACAACCCCCACACCTGTGAATCATCGTGAGAATGAAATTGCCACGTCTCTCCACCGTCGGTACTTCGGAAGAGCCCTTTGTTTAGCGTCCCTGCAAGCACCACGCGGGGATCCGAAGGAAGCACGACGATGGCGTGCACCTGGAGATCGGTGAGACCCCGAGAGCGCTTCTCCCAGTGATCGCCACCATCGGTACTCAGGTACACTCCTCCACCATACGTCCCTGCGTAGAGCCAATCCTGCTTCTTGGGATGCACAGCAATCGTGTAGACGGTTCTATGATCCAGGCCTGTCGAACGCTGCTCCCACCGCTGCCCGCCATCCTGGGAGCAGAACACACCGTCCTCTTCTGTCCCGAGCCAGAATCGTTTCGCATCGTGTGGGTCCTGCACAACAACACGCACTCCCTTCACGGCAAGCTCTGCCGCAACCCAATGCTCTCCGCTGTCTTCAGCAAGGTACACTCCCTCCTCGGTGGCGGCCAAAACACGGCGTGGATTACTGCGATCGACGCAAACATCCCCGGAGTAAGGACGCCGCATGCCCTCGATCTTCTTCTCCCACGAAGTCCCCTTGTCGGTGCTTCGAAAAATGCCGTACGCGGTCGAAGCAAAAACCACGTGGGGTTCCGTCTCCGCGGCCTTGACCTTGAGTACCTCTGTTACTTTCCAGTCAGTCGTGATTCGCCATGTTTTCCCTCCGTCGGCCGAGTGAAGCACACCATTGCCGCAGGCGGACCAGATCCTGCCATCGCTCCCCTCCTCAGAATAGAAGTTGCGAATGTAATCACGCCAACCACGGTGCTGCCAGCTGCGGCCTTGGTCGGTGCTCACAAAAAGTCCGGCGGCTGGTGCGTTATCGCCTTTGTCCCTAGGGTGAAATGAGCTCAACACTGCCATGTAGACCACCTCGCGCTGCGCGTCCGCAACATCGGTAAGCAAAACCAACAGCACAATGCTGATATACAATCTCGATCTCAACATAGACACCCCGTTTGAGTATATCGCCTTAGAGGTATCATCGCTCAAAGATCTTTCCCTTCTGAAAATCGAGGATCCGGGCATGATCCCCGAAGCGAAGCTCGATGATTCCGGTGCCAACCTCCGCCGACATAAATGGCCCATCATAAAACCTGGTCTTTGTGAGATCCACGGTTTTGCCGTTTAGCAGGCGGAGACCGTCGTACGTAAAAGTCAACGTGTCTCCTCCGAGCGATACATATGTCACTGTCAACGTGCGCTCGAAGTCCTTATCCTCGACTCGTTGCAGGCGCATGCGGTGTGTGAATTCGTTGTAATCAGCAACAGTGTGCGTCGACGCGACCTCGACAAGCGCGCCGTTCTTGAGATCGTGACTCCGCAGCCTCCAGTTCTTTTCCTCGTCAATCCACACATACGGCTTCAGGGGATAGAATGCAATGGCGGTGTTTCCACCACGACAGAAGATCCAACCGGTGGAGTTTACCGTGCGGTCATCGAGCGTCTTTGGAAAGAACCCATCGATGTGTGGATGCTGTGCTCCAGGAACGATATTATAGAGAACGATGATCACGTTTCTGTGCTGAAATGTCTGCTCATACGGAGAACTGGAATTCCACTTGTCCGGGCTTGTATAAACAACCTTGTACCGGTCCACATCCTGCGCAAGGACGTTGAGCTCTTCGGGGAAGAACATTCCAAGCTGGCGGCTTGAATAGTACGGATGCAGTGTAAAGATTGTGTTGTTCGGCTTTTCGGAAACAAACGTGACATCCCATGTGTGTTGCTGGAAGGGCTCCAGAACTCCTCCTTGAAGCGATCCAAGAATGTATTGAGCTGTCACATACGAGTACTTGTATGCGGGGGGGTTCAAATCATCCCCAAAGCGCATGACGTTGCGTACTCGTTTGCGCTCGCGCTGAACGTATGGCTTGGACCGGTCTGTGGCAATGTGAAGGATTATTTCCGGCATGCGATATGTGCTCAGCGCTGCAAAGACGCTTTCCCATGAGGAGCGGACCCTCGGCAGGAACTCTGCTTCTTCCCAGGTTTCTCGTTTTGGTTCGCCAAAGTAAAGCCACGAGACCCGCGTGGTCTGGGCTGCCAGCGGATTGATAATGTCAGCGGGATAATCACGGCTATGGCCTCCACCATAGTTGCCGCGCAGGTGCTCCACGGCGAAGTCAGCGAGAAGTAGATCACACATCATCTGCGCTTTTGTTTTCATGGCCGGATCAGTCGAACAATCGTGCAGCACAAGCATGGGTGCAAGGAAAGCCGGCATGTAGGTGGGCGAGTCGAACTCCCCCTGGCCGATAGTTGTGGCAACGGTCATCCAGTGATCAAGCCACCCTTTTGCTTCGCGGAGGTTTTCGTCCGAGCTACGCCCATTGAACCATTGTGTTCCATCCTCATGTGGCCACGTCTGCGCTGCAAGATACAGGCCGGTATAATGCATAACCCAATGGTTCTCGGTGTCTCCCCGGTACAACCCCCTCGACCGGAAGATCTCCCTCACTTTCCGGTGCAGTGAATCCGGAAGAATGGACCGGAAGCGAAGGTAGGTGCCCATCAGCGTGTATCCATGAAACGATCCTATCGCGGAGTCGAATGCTACAATAGCTCTATCAATGTCGCGGCCCACGGCGAATTTTGCCGCAAGACTGTGGATGCTCACGCCCGGTTCTCTGCTCACGACTTCCAGAAACCGACGCTGCCGGGCTTCAAATGCGCCATCGTCAGCCGTTGCGAACATACTGCCGAGAGTAATCAGGAATACGATGATGAACACTGATCGTCGCATCAGACAATCTCCAGGGACACTTCTGTCTAATACCTTAGATATTCAGCTGGTGGCACGAGACATTCAGGTCCCATCCTCCACATGAAGTTCGGATCGATAAACGGAGTATCCTCGCGGTGCTTCTTCATCAGATCGATTTTCTTCTGAAGCAGTTCGCCAAGGTTGCTCCCATAGAAGGCCCAGTTTTCTCCGAGTGAAGCTATCGGCATGAAGTTCGTATGGCTTGTGTTCCACAGTCGGAGCAGGTCTTCCGCGTTTTTCAGCTCGTCGTCAATCGTTGCGCGGACTCTTGAGAGCATGGCCATCTGCACATCCCGGGAAGATGCTGTCATGTACCCACGTACGCCTGCAATCCAGCCTGCGATGTTGCGCAGCGTTCGGAAATAACACCGCAGTGCTTGTAGCCGGTCGCGTTGGTCTTGCAGAACATCAAATGTGCTAGTGCTTTGCGCCTGTCTTTTCAGCGAGGCGTCCACGAGCGCAATTGCCTCGTCCAGAGGTTTCCACACCAGCGAATCCGATTTGCGCACGACGGACATCGCCTGTTCTTTATCGATCAACAACCACAACGCATCAGCGCCGAAATCTATCATCGTCGGATTGTTGAACGTGGCAATCATGTGCTGCTCATAATATTGTCGTTCATCTCCTGGAATCGCTGAGATATTCGGGACAAACGGTCGAACCCA
>JAERML010000229.1 GCA_016844425.1 Bacteroidota bacterium | reverse complement strand
GCCGTGGATGTAGGGCCGCACGCGGTTGTAGTACACGTAGGGATCGCAGCGCTCTTTCATTCTGAGCAACGTGTCGCGCATCGCCATTTGGGCTAACGCCAAGGATTTGAGCCCAAGCAAGACCTCGCTATCCTTATCCTCGGCCGCGCCACTCATTGCGCGCAGGAGTCCTGCCAGCCCTGGCCCCGCTTCCCGCTCGATCTGGATGTGGACGACGACGAACCATTCTTCGTCCAAACCACCGAGAAAATTTTGGAGTAGCACAATGTTGTCGAGCTGAATTGGTTTAGTCTTGTCGAGTCGCCGCCAGTTGTCGAGCGCATAGGACGCGTAGGAGAGAACGGGATGTCGGCCAAGTTGCTGCGCAACTTCGTGCCAGGGTTTTGCCAATTGTGGTGGCAATGTCGCAATCGGTTGGTCCGGCACTTCCCACACGTAGGCGTGCCCGGCGAACGAAAGAGTCCGCATCGCAGCCCGACAGTCTTCTGTGCTCCACGTTGTGGGGATGGATGGAAGCAGCTGGCGTTGCTCGTCAATGAATCGACGGACCGTCCGGGCACTCAGCAATTTCGGAAGCGCAGTCCCTAGGTTGTTGAGCGTGGGGGAGCCGGGCAGATGGTCAAGGGGGTCTTGCGGGAAGATCTCGTAATCGGAAAGGTTGACAGGAGTGAAGTTCGTCGATCTCATAGGAGCCTCAGGCATTCACAACCTCAGCGCCGCTCATCACTGTATCACACCTCGAAATAATCACAATCGCTTGATGGCTTGGAAAGCCAGAATATCCCTGTTGGCTTTCACGGCGATATGTTCTGGAAAATAAAGATTGTTTGATGGAGGATGCTGAGCGGCGTAAACTCGGTGAGACCTCGCTGTCTGCAGCGAAGAAAAATTGTATTATACTGGTGCCACATCGCTGGGGATGCTCTTGCGTTCTCGAACGCGATAAAAAGGAAGATACCCATGAGATTTTATGCTGTTCTCGTCTTCTGTGTGATCATACTTGCGGCTGGCCAGAAATGTCCTGCATGGGCTGAGCTTTCATCGGCTCCTGCGCAGCCTGCACTAGACCAGGCTATTGAGCAGTATATTCGGTCGCACCCTGAGGTCATTATATGGAGATGTGACCGTCATCGAGTTTTTTGACTATCGATGTGAATACTGCAAGCGCGTCGCGAGTGCTGTAAAGCAATTGCAAAAGGACGAACCAGGCGTGCGGGTAGTGTACAAAGACTTTCCCATTTTGGGGGAGGCATCGGTCTTTGGGGCTCGTGCCGCGTTAGCCGCTTGGAAACAAGGCAAACACCAAGCCTTCCACGAGGCGATGTTAGCATCGGAAAATGAGCTGACCCAGGAAGAAGTCGTCGCAATCGCTCGGCGGGTTGGATTGGACGTCGAGAAGCTCGAGGCGGACCTGCGTGCGCCTGAATGGCAAGCCGCAATCGATCGTAATCGTGCTCTGGCCAATCTTCTTGGCATTTCGGGAACGCCGGGGTTTGTTGTAGGCGGGGAAATGTATCCTGGCGCGCTTGATTTGACGCGCCTCAAAGAATTTGTGACCAAGGCGCGAACAAAACGGTAGTGCCTCCTAGAGGGCGGCGTTCTCTCAAGCGATCTCCCATCTTCCCATCCCTCCGCTCCCGCCAGGCCGCAGCGAGCGAAGAGGGGAGGAGGTACGGACCGCACTTCGTGGGGCCGTTCGCCCTTGCAATATGTCTTGGCGAACGGAAGAGCCCCTCCAGTGATTCCGATTTCCGGAAAACTCTCGTTGAGCCTCTGAGCGACGTGAGAACGCTGCTGGAGGACTTTTTCAGCATCCTGTTAGATTTGCAACTCGGGGATAGTGGTAATAAACAGATCGAAAAGATACCCATCTCCCACAGTACGCTCTTCGCATTTCGAGACAAACTCGACAGGGATGTCGAGCAGGGATGACGCCCCTTTCCTTGGGTGAGGGGACGTGAGGATATGAAAGTTTTTTTGACGAGTCAGATATTGTTCTATCTCCTCGTCGGCGGCATATCCAACATAGAACATGATCCCATCATGCTTCTGAATCTCTAACGAGAAGGTGTTGCCACGCGTCGCGCGTAATGTGACGACGCTGCACATTGAAAAACCGTAGATTCCATTCGGCAATTCTTCTATTTTCGTTCCCTCTTCCCGTTCAGTCAGCGGTCTCAATTGATGCGTGCGCCGTAGCCGCAGTACTTCTTTGGGGGCTGTGTCCCCCTCCGGGATCTTTCCGACATCGCGCTGAGTGCTCTTTGGTTGATGGTCCCTACTCCACATGTCGGTGAAATTAACTGAAAAGTTCAATCCGACGAGGTACACCAATACCACCAACCCAAGCGGCACAGCGATCAGATACAGAGCCCACCGTTTCATGACTGGCAGGATACGCCCAAGTTGCCCCTCAAGTAAAAAGTAGCCTGCACGTCAAGGGGTGGAGGGAAGGTGTCAGACGCCATCTTCTTGAGCACTTTTCTTGCTAAGAGTGTATGGCTCGGAATGAAACGGGGAGTGGAGAAGGAGGGATAGTCTGCCGACATCGGCAGGCCGTCAGGATTTAGCGGAGTCTGGGAGTCTGACACCTTCCCCCGGCAAATGATGTGCTATCTACAACCGTGCTTGCCAAAGGGGACACAATTCTGTACACTTTTGACAAATAAGGAGAATGCCATGACTAAGACACTTTCGCTGAAAGAAGCGAGGAATCAATTCTCCGATATCGTCGATCGAGCGGGGCGGCTCTCTGAACGGGTCGTCGTGACGAAGAATGGACGGCCGGAGGCAGTGGTGATGGGAGTCGCTGAATTCGAAAGTTGGGTAGAGACATTGGAGCTGTTGTCGAATCCGAAGGCGGTCAAATCCCTCAAGCAGGGATTGAAAGAAGCCAAAGCCGGGAAATTTCACTCCTTCAAGGCTGCGTTCGGTGAGGAGCAGTGAGGCAAGTCCGTCTCACACCGCAAGCCCTTAAAGATCTCAAAGATTGTGACGACCCCCCGCGAGAGCGAGTCAAAGAAGCGCTCCGTCACCTCGCCGATTATCCTCTCGACGGCAACCCGCTCAAAGGCCACTTTCAAAAAGAGAAGGTCTGGTCCTACCGGGTCTGGCCCTATCGCATTTTCTACCGCCGAATCGGTTCCGATTGGTTGGATCTGTTCTCTATGGAACACCGCAAAGACGTCTATCGGTAGGTAGGCCTGGCAGTTGTGCCCGCACATCCGAGCGTAGCCCTCATGGACTGAGCCGATTCTCGACGGGTCCCCGCGCCTCCGGTGACCTCCGCTCCGCCTGCCCCACCACCTGCGACAACGGAGAATTCAGAATGCCCCTGTTTTCTTGCCACGGGAGACCAGGTGGTTCCTTGACCCAGGATGGGAAGGGTAGGATAATCCCATTCAGCGATGACTATGGCCATTGAAGAGGGATGAACAGGTACACGATGATTAGCAAGACTCGCATTGATATTTCTAAAGAGAAAATGGCTGAGTTCTGCCGCCACCATCACATTCTGAAACTGTCTCTGTTCGGTTCAGTGCTTCGGGATGACTATCGTCCGGACAGCGATGTTGATGTGCTGGTGGAGTTTGAAGCAAACCATGGGCCGGGGTTTATTGGCTTGATGAAAATGGAAAAGGAACTTTCTCTCTTGTTAGGTGGGCGAAAAGTCGATCTCGTCACGGAAAAATTTCTGAATCGCCGGATTCGGAATCGGGTGCTGGCCGACGCCGAGATTCAGTATGCCGAAAGATGAACTTGTCTATGTCGGCCATATGCTGGACAAGGCTCACGAAGCACTCTCCTTGGTTCGTGGAAAGACCCGCCAAGATTACGATCGCGATTCCGCCCTCCGCTTAGCACTCACGCATCTCATCCAGGTGATCGGCGAGGCCGCTCGCCGCGTTTCTCCGCAGTTCCGTGATAGGCATCCACAGATTCCGTGGGAGGCCATTGCAGGCATGCGGAGCAAGATCGTGCACGATTACATGAACGTCGACGAGGATATCGTGTGGGATTCCGTGACGCAGGAACTCCACCCGCTGATCGAAGAACTCAAGAAAATCGCTCCACCCGAGAGCTCTTGAGCCCTGCTTTCGCATTTCCCCGCGCAATCCTCACGGTGAACTCGGTGGGCCCTCACACCTCCAGTGACCTCCGCTCACGCCAGCGCCTGCGATATCAAGAAATTCAGAATGTCCCAGGTTTTTACCCTGACACATCTTTTTCATGAGCATGGCTTGCCGAAGGGGGCACAATTCTGTACACTCTGAACAGACAAGGAGCACGCCATGACCAAGACACTTTCGCTGAAAGAAGCGCGAAGCCAATTTTCCGATATCGTCGACCGAGCGGGACGGCTCTCGGAACGGGTCGTCGTGACGAAGAATGGACGGCCGGAGGCAGTGGTGATGGGGGTTGCTGAATACGAAAGCTGGGTGGAGACGTTGGAGCTGTTGTCAAATCCCAAGGCCGTCAAATCGCTCAAGCAGGGACTGAAAGAGGCCAAAGCCGGGAAATTTCGCTCCTTCAAGGCCGCGTTCGGTGAGGAGCAGTGAGGCAAGTCCGTCTCACACCGCAAACGCTCAAAGACCTCAAGGATTGTGACAAC
>JAERML010000228.1 GCA_016844425.1 Bacteroidota bacterium | reverse complement strand
TGGCGTTCCGACACGTTGGATGTACGAGATGCCGAACAATGCGCCGTCGGGAATCGATTCGCTGGAGCCGTTGGGTGGTTGTCAAATGCTCCACATTCTTAGGTTGTCGTCTGGTCTTAAGGTACTGTGCGTCTTGAACAAGTTCGCCCCATTAGTTCCCACCGCTCCGCGCAATCATGTTCTCAACACCAATGAGGACGCCAGCCTAACGGCCGGAGCTAACCTGCGCCGGTGCGTTGTGAGACAAGATGATGTTTACGACTGCTGTTCGTTTGGCGCTACTGAACTGCTTCAGTTTACACCACTATCTCTTCTACACCCCAAGTTGCACCGAGCGCAGGTTGAGCGACTGGTTAGGCGCGCAATGCTCATTGCCGAGAGCCTTCATTGCCTGTTCGGAACGGCGGTCGCTGGACGATGCGCTTGTGGTTGTGGGGCTCTTTCAAATTTCTGATCTACAAAAGCCTTCTTGGTTCGACCGCCGCTTTTCGATTCCGCCACCCAAGTCCACTCTGATTCAAAACACATTTGTCAGGCATTGCCGCCTAACGGCCGGAGCTAACCTGCGCCGGTGCGTTTTGAGACAAGATGATTTTTACGATTGCTGTGACTTTGGTGCTACTGAACTGCTTCAGATTACTCCGCTAGTTCTTCTACACCCCAAGTTGCACCGAGCGCAGGTTGAGCGACCTGGTTAGGCACGCAATGCTAACTGCCGAGAGCCTTCAATGCCTGTTCGGAACGGCGGTCGCTGGACGATGCGATTCTGGTTGTGGGGATCTTTCAGATTTCTGATCTTCAAAACTCTTCTCGGTTCGACCGCCGCTTTTCGATTCCGCCACCCAAGTCAACTCTGATTCAAAACACATTTGTCAGGCATTGCGGCCTAACTAGGATTAGATGGGAAAGGGACGGTGAAAATCATATAAGTATGGGGATAGACTGAGAGATTCAGTCCCATGGTCGAAGGGCTCCCCCCTATGGATGTTTGCAAGAATCTACCCCTTTCGTATATTCCATGCAAGCACTCTGAAAGAGGGGGGAACCATGCAGCAACCCAGATTGCTCCACCACGTCCATGACGTGGCCCGCGTCAAACATCTATCCGTCCGCACCGAAGAAGCGTACATCCACTGGATCAAACGCTTCATTCTCTTCCATAAGAAATGCCATCCATCAACACTCGGAGAATCTCATATCTCGGAATTTCTCACCTACCTCGCCATAGAACGAAAAGTCTCCGCGTCAACACAAAACGTCGCCCTGAATGCGATCGTCTTCCTCTATCATGAGGTCATTCACAAGAACCTCGGCGACTTTCCTTCCTTCGTCCGCGCCCACAGACAACGACGCCTGCCCGTTGTCTTCTCCGAACAAGAGATCCTCCGCATCTTCGACCAGGTGCGCGGTCCCGCAACACTCGTGACCGCCCTTCTCTATGGATCGGGTCTCCGCCTCATGGAAGCACTCCACCTTCGCGTCAAAGATATCGACCTCGACCGACGCACCATCGTCGTCCGCGAAGGAAAGGGAGGCAAAGACCGCGTCACCATGCTGCCTGCCTCGCTCCGCGAACCCCTCCAACGTCAATTGGAACATGTTCGCATGGTCCATGCCAATGATATCGACCGTGGCTTCGGGAACGCACCACTCCCTGCGGCTACTGCCGAAAAAACGCCTCATGCCTCAAAGGAACTCGGTTGGCAATTCATCTTTCCATCACCCCAACTCACAAAAGAACCGCAGTCAGGTCGCATCGTTCGCTGGCACCTGGACCCCACCGGCGTGCAACGGGCGTTTACTGCCGCCCTGCGAGCATCCGGCATCACCAAGAAGGGAAGCTGCCACTCGCTACGCCACAGCTTCGCGACGCACTTGCTCGAACGAGGAGAGAACATCCGCATCGTGCAGGAACTGCTCGGCCACAGAGATGTGCGCACGACGATGATCTATACCCACGTGCTCATGGTCAATGCGCCACGAGTGGTCAGCCCGCTCGACTCGACACTCACCGGCGCGACGCGAAGTCTCGCACTGCCTCCCGACGTGCGTGACGCTCTGCCTCCGGCGTTGGCGGAGCCGGTCGAAGAACTTGAGGAAGAGGATGATGAACTATGAACGACAAAGGGGCCATCCCTTTTGGGACAGCCCCTTCGTGTTTTCAGGCGAGCGGTGCGTGCTTCCGAAGCCTATCGAGCGATGGCAGCCTCGACCGCGTCGCGAAGGGAGTAATTCAGGTATTTGTTCTGCAACCGCTGTGATGAAGTGACCGTGCCATTCTCGACCTTCTGCCGCAGAACGTTCATCCTCATCTCTGTCGAATCCCCCGGTGTGGGAACCAGGGTCAACGAGACGACATACGTGTTTGCCGTAACGGGTTCGGGAATGTTCGGCGGCGAAGAGGTCGAACGACGGTTCGGACCGGAAGATGTGCCAGTCGAGCATCCGTCAGACAGCCAGCCAAGCAACAGGATGAACAGGATGACGCCCAGGATCGCCCCCACCACCGCCATCACGCCGCCGCCGGCACTCTCATTGTCGTCATTCGCCTTTGACGCATACACATCTTCCGGGAGCAATTTGGACGAATACAGCTCGGCGCTGATCAATCCGGTGCGTGGATCGCTGAGCGTGACGACGGCTCCGCGATCCTGCAACGCGGCGATGGCTGCCCGATGCACAACTTCTTGCGATGCGTTCAACTGAAATGTGTCGGCGTAGGGGAGGGGATCGTACTTGCGAAACTCCCTGGATGTGGCGCCGGAACCTGAGCACGATGCCACAGCTAGAAGCATATACGCAGTGATCGTAGGAATCACGAACACACGTGCAGGAAATCGGCGCATCATTGGGTGGCTCTCCTGGTTCACTTTCATCAACGATTCTCCCGAAGGGGCGGACGGAGATTGTTGGCCCGGATCGTGTGAGTCCACCGCACGTTTCCGTCAACGTCGAGGCATTCCAATGTAAGTACACGGTCCGTCCGGAGACCGCTGAATTTCAACACACCAAAGGTGTGAACGTCCGCAACGAGCGTGCCGGACACACGATACGGATTATCGATCTCCACACCACGTGGCTTCGACAAGCCAGCCGTGAGCGACGAGCTTGTGTAGTCGTACAACGGGTAGAACGTGGAATCCTCCAATCGGATCAATTCAGACATGTGACGGTCACCGCTGACGAACACGACACCCGGTATGCGGTTCTGCTTGATGAATGTGATCAAGTCGTCGTACTCCACCTTGAAGTTCACGAGCGCTTCGAATTGGCTGATTGGATTGAGCACCTGGTTACCGTTGGCGACGATCTTGAAGGGTGCACGACTGTTCACCAATCCATCCTTCAACCACTGCAGCTGCGCCGGCCCCCACATTACCTTCTCCGGACCTTCGGGCGAATTGTTCGGAGAACGGTGGAACCTGTCATCCATCACAAAAAACTCCACATCCGACCACTCGAATCGGCTGAAGGTGCCGGGAGTCTCAAGGGTTCCGTACGTA
>JAERML010000003.1 GCA_016844425.1 Bacteroidota bacterium | reverse complement strand
TTACTGCGGGAAGATCTTGTCAATGGGATTCTATCCTCAACCCAATCTGTGGCAATGCGGACCGTTTGCCCTGAAGCATGCCCTTGTTATGCTTGGCATCCTGGCTGATGAAAACAAGATCACTGAAATTGCCGGCGCTCGCTGGTGGTATGGTTCCGATGAATTTCAGCTTGCCAAGGCAGCGCATCGTTTCAACTGTGACCTCAGGTTTATCCGGCGCTTCGAACCTGAGAAGGCCCGACAGGAGCTCATATCGTATCTCCGCCGTGGTATTCCGGTCTTGCTGTGCGTGCAGGAATGGAGTCACTGGGTGACCGCTGTCAAGGAAGAAAATGGAAAGTTCATCATTTTTGACAGCGAGAAGAAATATGTTCTCTCGATTCTTTCCTGGCGTGACCTGAGGAAAACATGGGTTCATCACGAACGGGATGATCGGGATAAAACAGCCATTCAGACGATTCTTGATTTTCATCCAGTCATTCCACGCTTTCGGGTCAGAACGAAGGCACGGTTTTCCGTTGCAAGGGCGCGATACCTTCTCAAACCAAGCAATCGTGGTTTCGCCAGGTTGTGGAATGAGTATCTGGGTGATCTTCTCAACCTCTGCAGACCACACACGCCACGTAGCCAGAACTTCATCTCACTCGGGGAATTCCTGCGCCGACATGAGGCGATGATCGTCGACCAAGTTGACCTCTGGCATGGCTGGATCGAGAGATCGCAGGCGAAGCGCATTCTCAACCATCTGCATTTCGTTGCTGACACCTATGGACTGGTACTTCCGAGCCAAGACGAAAAGCGTGGCATCGCAGGCATCACGGCGATCCTAACGCTCTGGGCAGCCAGCGAGTATGGCGTACTTCCGGTGTACCAGGCTCCGCCCAAGATGAAACGGCGCTAGCCGATCCGCCTTCGGCTTCCTTCAGATTCCCCATGCAGGGGTCATAGGAATCTTGCACTCCCTGGCAAATAAGCGATTGTGGATGAAAAGAGAGATTCCCTGTCTCAGTCGCTTGTGTGAAGGCTTTTGACATACTTCAAGCTTTTCAAGATTCCAGGAACCGGATTGCTGACTTCCTTTTCATTCTCATACTCGATTGTGATGAAACCATTGTACTTCTGCAATGTCAGTTCTGCAAGCAGATCGCGGATATTCCCTTTTCCATCCCCCCAGGGAACATCCTCCACTTCTTTTGTTCCGAAACCGCTTCGATCCTTGAGATGAACATCAAGGATACGGCCTTCAAGCAGTTTGAGCGCCTCGCGGGGATCATTCATACCGCGCATCCAGTGACCGTTGTCTGCACATGAACCGATCCGGTTATCCTTCACCTTGACATGGTCAAAGACAGTTTCAGGGAGGTTGTATTTCGATGGTGCAGGGTGATTATGGATCGCGATGGCAATATCATATTCCTTCACGAGTTTTTCGAGAATTGTGAAATCGTCATCTACCGGCTCCGTGACGATGGTCTTGATACCCATTGAACGGGCAAAGTTGAACACCTTTCTCATGCTCTCTTCGGTCTCACCAATATCGCACACACCGTACGCCACCACCGATACTCCAGCTTCTTTCAATTTGGCTTTGATCTTGGCCATGAGTTCCTCATTCATGGAATGATCAAACTTGGCATTAGGCAGTTCCTTATCCAACGCTTGCCCGGGGTATGCCTGGATATTCTGGATGCCAAGTTCCGCAACTTTCGCAAGTGCCTCGAAAAAGGTGAACCGACGAAACGTCCAGCACTGCATGGCAACGGGGATTTCTTTGATTTTCACCTCTTTGTAGTTCGTCTCTGCGACTTTTTTCTGCAAGGCCGCAGAGATATGCCTCATCTGAGGTGCTGCGGTGGTCTGTGCATAGATCATTGACGCGGTGAGGAGAAGCGACAGGATAGAAATGATGGCAATCAATGGAATTCCATATTTCATATTTCCCTCCTTTTTCAACGTGACTTTCTATCCGGGTACGCATCTTCAACAGCTTGCGTATGTTCCAGATTGAGGATAGTATATGAAATATTATTTCAACTTATGGACAGAACCTATTCCCAAGTTCAAGGCCAAACCGGAATAGTCTCTTTTTCCCTTGCAGACGCTCTGGATCGTCGGTATCTTGCTCCCAATGCTACTTTCGATCATCATACCGGCCTTCGATGAGGAGAAAAAACTTTCGCTCGACATGCAAGCTGCTGCGACATTTCTCTCGAGAAATCAGATAACAGGAGAAGTAATCATTGTCGACGATGGAAGCTCTGATCGAACAGCTGCGCTCGCTCAGGAGGCGTCCCTCTCTCCGGGTATTCCACGAATCGTCATTCAAAACCGCCCTCATCGGGGAAAAGGACATGCCATTCGAACCGGCATCCTGGCTTCCCATGGTGAGTATGTGATGTTCGCCGACAGTGGATTGACGATCCCCTTTGAGCACATATTGAAGGGATTGCGATTACTTCAACAAGGTGCATGTGATCTGGCCCTTGGATCGAGAAGACTCCCCGGAAGCATCATCCGGAGAGAACAAGATTGGGATCGGAAAATCATTTCGCACCTTTTTCACAACTTGATGGTTCGATGGATGCATGTTCCTTCTCATCTTACCGACACACAATGTGGGTTCAAAATCTATCGGGGAGAACTCGCACGAACACTGTATGCCGAGTGCATCACGGAAGGGTTTATGTTCGACATCGAAATCATTCTCCGTGCAGGGAACCACGGATATCGGATTATGGAATTCCCTGTCGAATGGACATGTGATCGAGATAGCCGGATCAGCGTCCGGCGAAGTACCCATCAGATCCTGAAAGAGATTCTGCTGATCCGTCGAGTTCTCTTCAAGTCGAAATCCCGGGACCACACCTAAGAACCGATGCAGGTTTCCCTTCCTCCCCCTCCTCAAACACAATAGCCCACATCTTCTCCTGACTCGAAATGTATCTCTGGATCTCTGTCGGGGTCATCACCATACATGCTGTCGAGATCGCATCGCTTTTTGCAGCTGCGTCTGAACAAACCCAGGCAGCCCGCAGCCGGTCCACAGGTTCACCGGTTCGCGGGTCCGCGATGTGTAACCATTTTCTTGTCCCCGACCCGCCAAGGCCTTGGTCCTTCAGAATAACTTTCTGAATTACCTCCGTGAATTCTCCCGGGGAACTCAAGGTTGTTGACCATCCCCTCTCGCCAGCATGATCGCCGAATGCAAAGGCAGAGCTCATTCCACCATGCACAAGTGCCGAACTCACTCCCCATTCCTTCAGTAGTTCCACTCCCCGATCAACGGCATATCCTTTTCCAATTGCACCCAGATCGACAAGTGGTACGAAGTCACCGACACCAACCGACAGACTCGCCTCGTCCAACTCGAGCAGATGCATTCCGCTCTGTTCCTTTGCACGCTCACGTTCACCGGAGGAACCAGCAACACTCGTTCTCCCCTTCCAACCATCCACCATTCTTCCAATCGCAACATCGAACGCTCCCTCAGTCTCTTTCCAATACTCCAAGCTGAGTGAGAGACATTGAAATGCATCGAAACTGACACGGATCTTCCCATGCGGGGGCAGATTATTGATCCTTGCAATGTCGCTGTTCGGGAGATACCTGCTGAGCTCTAGTTCGAGTCGATCAATCTCCTGAAACGCAGCAAATGCTGCGCTGTGTGAAAAGTGAAGATCTTCATCCGCGATCAGGATTTCAAAGATCGTTGCCATCGCCCGGTGTTCAAACCGATGGATATTCTCTTTCCTTGTATCTATCGTATCAGTCACTTTGAAGGATCCTTTTGGATCTTTTCCCAAAGATCGAATGTGATATAGCCGCGTATCTCTTTTCCCGGCCGCAGAATCACAGGATTGGCAAACAAGGGAACATAGAGGATTCGGTGACCGGGTGATTGTTCTTCATACAGTTTTGTCAGGAGAGTATTCTCAACTTCGGGTGATGCGAGTATTACGCGGGTTGGCGAAAAATCTTTTTCAACATTCCCCCACCACCCGACATGCTTCAAAGAACGAAGATACCAGGGAAGCGGCCAGTAGTCATCACCCGGATAGACAACCTGCACAGGCATCGATGATCCTTGCTCCGAATGTCGTGCAGCATTCTCCACCATTGCCGCGACATGCTGGACATCTTTTGTTGGATGAGCATAGACATAGGGATTTCCAGGGTCATCGCAGTACTTGAAATTTGAGAGTGAAGCCTGCCACGCGAGGTGGCCGATGATAAGGAGAACAATGGCGAAACCGACATGGCGCCATTGTTGTTCCCGAAACCACTCGAGAAACGCTACAACAGCGCAGGCCGCCATCACGATGAAGGCCTGCCATGCACCTACTATTAACCATGGAGTCTTGTAAGGGATTGCGGATGAGACGATGAACATGAAAAGACCATACAATCCCACAAAAAGTTTGAAGTCCCTCGCGCTCCGATCTGTTTCCGTTTTGTCTTTCAAGGCACTCCATATTCCGACAAGACCGAAGACAAGGATTGCGATCTCCGTCCACACCGGTCCTTCACTCCCTCTTGACCACGTGAGGAGTTTCAAGAAGTAGTACCAGGGGTGATCATGTCTTCCGCTTTCGCCCGCTCGTTGGAAATAGGTCTGATAAGCAAGCAGGGAATCTACAACACCATTCCAATTTGTGGTGAAGGATGAAAAGAAAAGAATGGCTGTGAGAGAGGCGGCGAGGATTACTACTCCCAAATTCTTGAGCGAAAGAGAATACTGTCTCTCCCCCTTTTGCCGGTGAAGGAGAATAACAACCAGTAGAGATAATCCCATACACCCGGCAGAAATGAGCCATGTCTCCTTCGTCGCATACATCAATCCGGCCTGAACACCTGCCAGAGCCGCCCAGATCGATTTTCCACTGAGGAGCAGCCGATAGATTGAAACGATGAAACCAAAGGTAAAACAAACCAGCAACATTTCCTGGATATAGTAGCGGCTGTAGAACACCGTCATAGGCGAGCAAGCAGTGAGAAGTGCTGCCCATGCAGTGGCTTGCCTCCCGAGACCTTTGATGAGAAAAAGAAGTAGGATGACAGAAAAACCACAGAGTGCCGGGACTATGCGTAGAGTTGTTTCTGTTACTTCGGTAAGATTGTTCTTTGACGAGAGCCAGGCTGGTATCAGTGTCAGATAATTCAGGGTAGGTCCGTGATACTCCTTCTTGTCGTAGTGATACGTGCCATGTTCAAGGAGCTCACCGAACTTGACGGCGTGAACAGCTTCATCAGTATGCATCGGGCGAAGGTCGAGCGATAACAGGCGCAGGAGCGCACCTGCTATCAGCGCAACAACAACAATCCACCCTTCCCATTTCATTGCACAGCCCTACCGTAGACCTCGACTTCTATGTAATGATTGAGTTCGTTCGCTGTATTCCCGCGGCTGTAGAGACGGACATACCTCCCTTGTACACCCTTCGCATCGATCAGTTTGCCTTCCGATGTCTCGACATAACTCATGCCCTTCCCCACTCCCCTTCCGGACGAATTATCGATGTCATTATTGAACACTGTCTGCACATTGGAGATGAAGTCGGAATCATCCGCCACCTGGACAATGAAATCGTGATAGACGACGGCTTGTTTATGATAATGCCATACCACAAGGGCGTAGATATTATGACGGGCCTTTAAGTCGATCATGACATACTGCAATTTAGGGCCAAGCTCCACGAAGCTCCCTTCGGCGGCCTCCTTATCGCCGTCGGTGATCATCGAAAGTTCGCCGATGACCGGTTGTTCGTCGGAGCTGCTGACCGCTTTTTTAAACGCAACGTTCCTCGTGCCTGCCGGAGCAAGGAATGGCGGGCGTGGTTTGCCAAGAGGCTTTTCCAGGTTTAGTACGGCAATATTCGTCGGCGTTCCCACAAACATTGGCTTAGGAAGTTTGATGTCCAGTTGAACGAGCTGCACATTTGCTGCCTGACCTGCAGGAGCGGTGGTTGTTGTCTGTCCCGGTTGAGATGTCGTCTGACCTGAAGATTGACCCTGCACAATTCCCTGCGCAGGCGCGGCAGCCTGCTGTCGCTGAGGTGTTTGTTGAGCCGGCTGCTGATTCTGCTGCTCAGAAGATTTTTGACACGACATCAGCAAGACTGTGCAGACGAATACGAAAAGGAGTTTACTCCAAGACTGTTTCACGTGTTACTCCTTCACAAATTGTTCGGGTGATTGTTTAACATAGGCTATGGTGAGATATAGATGAACGATCGCAACAAGCATCAGGAAGAGCGCACTGTATCCATGCAACCGGATGAGGACTTCTTCTCCTTCCGTTCCAAACAGGGGATACAATCCAAGGATGACGGTGAGCATGAGAGGAAGCGAGAGAACACTCACGAGCCAAAAGCAGGTCTTCCAGGCAAATCGGATAATGTTTTCTTTTTCCTGATACCGATTGTTGATGAGCCCTCGGACTGCTTCCCCGTCACTTCTCAGGAAACGGAGGCGATGCGCCCAGAGAAGTGCCAGAGCCGAAAGAGAAAGTGCAAACAACGGTGCCACGGTTACGTGGATCACGAGAAGAATTCCGGTCAGATGATCGCCAAGAACGAGGAGTGGTACGAATCCGGTTATCGCGAGCAGGAGGAAAACAAGAACCGTCAGGAGGAAAACAATTCTTCGTGCGAAGAGAAGGATATTCTCAGCAAGAAGAGCCTGTCGCTTCTGCCAAACAAGTAAAGGAAGCCTCATCTGAGAGACGAGAAACTCCCGAACGGCATTCCAATTCTTCCATTGACGTTTGAGATCATAGGCCAGAGCAGCGAAGAGTAGCAAAAGAGCCAGGCCAGAGATAGTTCGAAACAATGTCATTCTTCTTCCAGTGCAAGTGAACGGATCATACGCGCGAGCCCGCGCATGGTATAAAGAAGCACAATCGATGCCATCAGGAGAAAACAAAGGATGATGATCAGTTGTAACCCGGGCCGGAAGAGAAACGACATCGAGAAAAGCCAGGCTGAGATTGCGGCTTTATCCTGAAAGTGTGTCATGCGCTCGACAGAATCTTGATCTGCAACATAGGGAGAGGCGACAAGCACCGTGCCGAAATGAAACGGAGCATCAGTCGCATGACAATCTGTGCAACCACGAACGCCGAGTGATTGCGCCTTGGGTCTGACGTCATGTGCAAGCGGCCAGAGATAGGGGGTTGCCGCTTCGTGATCCGATGTCTCAAGCTTTCCATCGGGTCCCATCGAGAAGAGTTTCCCCGAACTTACATAGACAGGAGTTCGCGTCGAGTCCAAAGCTTGCAGGCATTGGAGAATACCGTGAATATCACTCTCTCGTAAGATCGGCCATCGCGACAATACGCGTGTCGTATCTTTGGAGAGGATTTCCATCACAAGAGGGCGAACAACTTCCGGTAGGATAGGTGTCACATCATTGTCTTTTCTGAATCCCCAAAAGGCCGGCCAAAAAAGATTGTGGGGAGCATATGTGCCGTTTGCCTGTTTTGCAAAAACAGGAGCAACAATCTGCGGTAAGGCATCGTCCGCCTTATCGGCTTTGGGTATTCCGAGTGCATGGGCTCTTGATGTTTTCACACGAACTGTTGCCGAGGCGGGCCATGGACCCGAGTGGCAGGCGGTGCATGCAAGTCTTTCAAAATGGACAGGTGGAATTCCAAGATGCTGTGGTCGCGGTGCACCCTTTTTCCCCTGCCGGGGGATTGAAGTGTCATCGATTCCGATATGACATCCCTTGCAGGTGAGGAATGCAGCAGCCGGTTTTCCGTTCAATTCCGCTTCGCCTTCATATCCACGCACCATTTGATGATCCAGACCATTTCTATGGCAATCGACACAGACCATTCCTGCAGCAAGATGAACGTCCTCTTCCCCCTCCCAGCGCTCCGGTTGTGACGGATCGATGACCTTTGAGGAGTGGCAGAAGGAGCATTGGGTGTGTGGCATCTTGCGGGGAACGTTGAAAAGAACTTTTCCAGTCACATCGAACCGCGACGAGTTGTAGGTAACTGTCGGTGGAAGAAAATTTGATTTCTCCGGAGGGACGGCGGAGTAGAGATCATAACTATCCGGCATCTCTCCTGCAGTTCCCTGCACGGTAGTAAATCCACTGCTCGCAGCAGCGGCCCAGCGGAAATTCTGCCGAAGGACCTGAACACCATATTCCGCTTGATTCTGTGCAGGATCGGCATTATGACAACTCTGACAATTCACATCGAGACTTCCCGAGACTTGCCAGCGCATGTAATCGTTGAGATCCTGAAGAGTCTCGTTTTCTCCAACTCCCCCCCCGGGCAAATGACGCCCGAATGTCGTAAGGAATTTGAAGGTCGAAAGACCAAGTGCAGCAGGATTGTAGGTCCCATTCCATTTCCTGTACGAGAGCGGAATTTGCACTGCTGCCTGACGGTCGACGAAAATCCACGGCTCACCGGCACGACCAGGGTGAACACTCGAATCTGCAGCATTGAAGTGCCATCCGGCTCGAATTTTCTCATAGTCGTGACATTTCCGGCACGTCTGTTTTGCTGAGAATGGCATGACAGGTTTCTCATCAAGCTTGATGACCTGATCGAACTCGTCACACAACTTGATCAAATGAACCGGCAGAGCCCTGTTACCATCGGCCACATCTCCGATGGTAGTGGAAGTCTGCCCTGCAACAGTTCCGAGAGCCATAAAGAGAGGAATCAGGATACGAACAATATTCTTCCGTTCAGTCATCATTCAAACCTTGAACTCTTGATTGTCAAACGTCAGCTTTCTGCCTGTCTCAACCGCTTCGTTGACCTTGAGAACAGTCACAGCAGTTTCGTAAGCCACTTCGGCAGGGCAGTTGAGTCTTTCTTTTCCCTGGATGGCATTGAAGAAATTATCCAGGTGAGGTTTGTGGTACGGGTCATCGAATTTCACAGGAAGTTCAAACGATGGTGGAGATACGGTTTCCCGTACATCAAGCACTGCATCGGTCTGAGGTTTCTTTTGTTCTCCGGTCGGCGCTTTCAAATATCCCATTGATACCCACTTGTCCCATTCGGGCGCGGTCGGCTCCCGGTATGCAGCACCGCGGCCTCCCGATTCTGAAATGACCAACGTCCCCTGATCGCCCATGAAACTTTCGAAGTAGCCCTGATTGCTGTTCGTGGAAATGGTTTGGTAGAAGGCACGGACTTTTCCGAATGTCGTTTCGTATTCAAATGTCGCGAGGACGGTATCAAACCACTCATGCGTCCTCCGATCGTAGTAGTCGATACCTCCGCTCGCCACGATAGTGTTCGGACGGGCATTCAAAAACCAGTTATAAATATCCAGCTGATGCGATCCGAGGTCCACGACAGGTCCGCCGCCGAGATGCCGGTACCACCGCCAGTTTCGAAATTCCTCCATCGAGCGGAAGCCATACTTTTTCAGAATGGAAGGTTCAATGGAAGATCCCTTCGGCCAGCCATTGTCAGGTTGAAGAGACCGGTTCCACTGTCCATTCACCGTGGTAATTCTTCCGAGAATCTTCGCTTCCTGAATGAGTCGTTTGTACGAATGAACATACTTGGGATTGCTTCTTCGTTGATGCCCGATTTGCAGCAGCTTCCGCGATTGCCGGGCGGCGCGAACCATTTGCCGTGCACCCTCTAGGGTGTTGGACATTTCCTTTTCGCAATAGACATGAAGACCAGCGCTCAAACAGTCGACCGTGTGCTGGGCGTGCCAGAAATCGGGAGTGGCAATCAGGACGGCGTCCAGTCCTTTTTCTTTTGCCAGCATCTGACGATAATCTTCGTACGCGTTGACTTTGTGGCCAAACTTATCAAGCATGCGCTGGGCACGTTTCAAGTTATACGCCTCCCAGATATCGCAGACCGCTTTGAATCGGACATTGGGGATTTTCAGGCATGCGTTCATCAATACCTGACCCTGCGCCCCGGCCCCCAACAAGGCAATCCTCAACTCGTCTGAGGAAGAGGTCTTCTGTTCTGCCATCGCAGCCTCACTGCTCGAATTCGTTATGAGCAATCCTGCACCTGCAGCGGCGGTATATTGTAAAAACTTACGTCGATCAATTCCTGTCATCTTTCGTCTTTCACTCAAGTTCCTTAATGGTGATGTTGCGAAATTCTACCTTCAAACTGTGACATTGAAGTCCAATGTATCCCGATCTACGTTTCAACCCAGGGTGCGTCGATTCTTTGTCCATATGCGAAATCAAATCGGCATCGACAATGACTTGATTGTTAAGCGTTACTAGTACACGCGGACCCTGCGCGACAATGGTGTAGTGCTGCCACTCGCCGGCCTTCTTCGTCACTCGCGGAGATGCTGCCTGCACGCCATAGAGACTTCCGCAATACTGCCATGGTTTGAGATTGGCATATTCGGAAGCATAGTCATCAAGAACCTGGATTTCCATTCCAGTATAGGCAGGGTCACCCTGACGGGGCGATCTGAGGAAAACTCCGCTATTTCCACCCGGCGCCAATCGGAAATCGAGATCAAGCTGGAAGTTATCATATTCCCGCTCCGTTGAAAGCCAGCCGCCGCCTTCACCCGTGGTGAAGAGAATTCCATCCTCCACACTCCAGTTCCCTTCTTTTCCATTGATCACTTTCCAGCCTGCCAGATCGCTGCCATTAAGGAGCGAACCGCTGAAGTATGTTTTGTTCCGGGGAATCTCGCGGATGAAAATATTCCGGAAGTAGAGCGGAGCATTATGTGATTGAAGTTCAATTTGTCCCCTTGGGAAAATCGGAATCTTCCGATCCCAGTAATTTTCCAGCACGACGCTATCGGCAATCATAACATCGTTGAGATATACCCACACCCGCTCGCCGATCATGCGTATGCGGAAGGTGTTCCACTCCCCGATGGGATTGTCGGCTCGTTGCAACGGTTTGCTGGGATTCTTTTGATTATTATAGAGACCTCCGGATCCCACCGGCCATTGAGCGGGGTCCCAAATCTGCACCTGCGGCGATCCGCGGAGATATATTCCACTATCCCCTTCCTTATCTATTTTCCAATCGACCAGAAGCTCAAAGTCCTCGTAGTCATTGACCGTGCACAGGCTCTCACCTTTTCCATCGAAAACGAGAGTACCGTCGGCAACCGACCAGTGGGCCCGCATGGATGAATCTGCCCGAACTTGTGCAGCAGCTAGCTGGGCGCTCTCCATCTTTGCTCGTTCAATCGGATCAGCAACGAGTCCTTTCCACCCTTTGAGATCTTTTCCACTAAATAACGCTTTGAATCCTTCAGGTGGGGCATTCATCCCAGCAGTTGCATCGAAGCTACGCATCACCTGGTTCCGGAATTGCCGGGGTACTTCCGATTCAATGAAAGCACGGGCTACAAGTGAAGAACCCAATTCATCGCTCTTTTCACTCTTACCGGAAGAAATCTTTCCTGCAGCAACGGATGCATCCAAACCAAGAGAGTCGTCTTTGATGAATGGAATAACGAGTTTCAAAGCCTCTTTGCACCGTAAGTTCCCGAGAGCACCAAGAACCAGCCGCTTCTCATCGACGCGTTCCGCGGCAGCAAGTGTTTCTTCATGATATCGGACAGCGGCTTGAGGTGAAATGGTCGCACTCTCAACGACACGCACGCAACCGCGTAAAGCCAGAACACGAAGATTCAGTTTCTCCTTGCTTCGGGCGATAACCAGAAGAGAATCGTATGCCTGGATGGTCGGCCAGTCAGCGAGAGCCCGGATTGCGGCATCCCGCACATCGGCATCTTTACTTCTGATGCTTTCCATGACAACGGAGAGTGCCTTGGTTCCGCCGATGCGGCCGAGTGTCCGGAGCAGGATGAGACGATTCTCCGGAGATGCCGATTGATAGAAGTCTAATACTTTATCTGCTCGTTTCTCTGGATCAACGATTCGTGAACAGAGAGTTACAAGACTCTTCTGCGCTGCTGATCGTTCGGACTCTTCCTTCAAACCGAGCATAGCTGACAATAACCGCTCTTGATCGATTTCCGTGGCAATAGCTCCCGATGCTTTAAGAGCGGCAAGCCTGATAGACGATGATTCCTTTTTTGTCAGGCTGAGGATGGGTTCAAGCGGAACGAGCGAACCGTATTTCCTGAGAAGTTCTGTGAGCATGGCCACAGCCTGGGGCGTGAAACGAGGAAGAGCCTCAATTACAGGCGGAATGACCTGCGTCGGCGGCAACTGTTCCAACACCTTTTTCACCGTCGCAAGATCGGCTGAATCTTTTCGTACTTGAAGTACATTCAGAATTGAACGAAGGGATTCGACCCCTTTCAATTGAAAGGCCGCTTCGATCGCAGAACGACGGACCAGACCGCTATCATCATTGATCGATTCGGTGAGAACAGAGTAAGCACTTTGATCTCCGCGCTGACCCAGCATATCGAAGATCTCACTCCGGACCATATGACGGGCTGACCCTGCCATCGCCACCCATTTGCCTGTCACTGACTCGCCCGGGATACGAAGTGCCAATCGGAGCGCTGCGACTCGGAACTCTTTACTGGAATCGGCCATCGCTTGAAGGAGATCATCAAGAATATCGGGTCCCTTGATTTGCGCTGAGAGCTCAAGCGCGGCTGCTCGAAAATGATTCTCGGTCTTGGAGGCTCGCTGCACGAGCAGGCTCCTGCAAAGATCCAGCGCCTTTGCACTCTTCCCTGCTTCCAACTGTCTCCGGGCAAAGAGGAGAAGGTTCCCCGTGAACTCGTTTTTTTCTGTTGTTTGAACGCTTTCAGCGGCCCTGGTGAGCATTTCTTCCGCCCTGATATCTCCAATATTTGCCAATGCGAAGAGAGCGGTAGGACGAATGGCAGGATCGTTCAAACCGGCTTCTTTCAATAAAGCCTCGACCGCGGCGCGACTACGCAACTCGCCGAGACTTTTCATCAGAGTGATACGGCAATTGCTCCCTGCTCCTGGGAGCGCCGCCAGCATCGGTGCCTCTGCTCCTTCCCGAATTGCCATCATGGCCTGCGCGGCTGGTCCACAGAGTTGTTCATTAGCAAGAAACCGTGAGATACTCTCTATCGATTCACCTTTTCCAGCCACCTGCAATCGGGCCAGAAGAAACGCTGTGTGTTGAACGGGGAGCTGAGCGTCCAGGGCTTTCTTGACACCCGATACAAAGACGAGACGATCAGCCTCACCCCCCTGTCGGATGACGTATGTCGCCAGACCCTGTAAAGCAAATTCTGCTTGTGCATTACGATCCGTTCCACCAGCTTCGAGCTTTTGACAGACTTCCTGGACGGCACGTTGTCCCATGTGAAGAATGGATGAAAACATCCAACGCGCCTCTACGGTGTCCCGGGCCGGCATCCGAGCCAAGAGTTGATCGAGTGTGAAAGGGTGAGAAACCACCGCCTTCTCGACGGGTCTCGGTGAAGAACAACCAGACAGGAGCCAGGAGATCAACAGGAGAGCAGTAAGCACGGTACATTTCTTCATAGTTTGGGTCTCTCCTTTATAAATGCCACGGTGCACGCATGGGTGGATCGATGAGTCTATTTGCAGCCTCATCATCCTTGCATCGCTGGGTGACCGGATCAAATGTGATGTTTCGATTCAGCTGCCAGGCAATTTTTGCCAGGTTGACGAGCGTTGCTGACCGATGTCCATTAAGCTCATTCAGCGCAAATCTCTTTCGTGTTCGAACCGAGGTGGCAAAGTCTGTGATTAGCGGCTCGGGCTCCGGAGTTGCTGCCAGCTTTTCTTTGAAATGTGGAATCGTGCATCGAAACCCCTTGAATAATTTTCCATTAGGACCCTCGATGAAGGGAATATCTTTCTTATCCGGATCAGCTTCAAGAACGATCCGGCAACGATCCGCATACTTGATGACAATGTTCCGGAACGATCCTGCAGCTTCCGGATGCTGGGGTGCAGAGTCGACTTCAATTTCAACCGGACTCTCTTCATCCTTTCCCATGAGGTATTGTGTGCCATCGAGGTAATGTTGTCCCATATCTCCCAGTCCTCCTCCATCATAATCCCAATAGCCGCGAAAATTTGCATGGACTCGATGGGGATGATACGGTTTATAGGGTGCAGGACCGAGCCAGAAATCGTAATCCAATTGCGGGGGAATCCATTGCGGAGTGAGACCTGTTTTTCCGCTCCAGTAGAACTTCCAATCGAATCCAGTCTGTGCTGCGATCGTGACCGTCAGCGGCCATCCGAGCAATCCGCTGTTGACCACGCGACGGAATTCACGGGCTGATGCACCGCTGCCATAGAAATGATCCGATGTAAATCGCCACCATGTATTAATGCGAAACATTGTTCCGTAGGTGTTCACAGCTTCGACCAGCTTTTCACCCTCGATAATCGTTCGGGTCATCGGTTTCTCACACCAGATATCCTTCCCTGCCTTTGCAGCCGCGATGGCAATAAGGCCATGCCAATGCGGGGGTGTGGCGATATGAATAATGTCGATGTCCTTTCGCTCCAGCACTTCCCTGAAATCCTTATACCCTTTGACTCCGGGTCCGCCGATTTCCATTCCTTCTTTGAGATGATCTTCATCAACATCACACACAGCAAGGAGACGCGCTCCGGTATTTCGCAGGTGCCAGTGTCCCATACCTCCGACACCGACCACTGCTTTCGTCAGCTCGTCGCTTGGCGGGGTGTAGCCATTACCTCCAAGGACGCGCCGCGGTACGATCGTGAATGCTCCGAGTGCAAGAGCCGATTGAATAAACCTTCGTCGGGTGAGTTCCATAGGTTTCCTAGGCGGTTTGTGTTCCGTTTTCAGGTACGGAAGAACTGCTGTTCTTGAAAAACACGCTAAAAACGATCATAATGATGGCACCAAAGGCAGCAGGAATTGCCCAAAATGTTTGCCATTGCGCCGCAGCATCGGGTCCTGTCGATGTAACAATGCCATTATGCAGCCATCCTGAAATCTGTGCACCGATCAACATTCCGGCTCCATAGGTCATCAGGACCAGGAAACCCTGAGCCTGCCCGCGAATCTGGCGCGTCGAGCTCTTATCGACATAGATCTGGCCCGCCACAAAGAAGAAGTCGTAGCAGATACCGTGAAGAATGATTCCACCCATAATCATCCAGAAGATACCCGAGGGCGCAGCGAGAGAAAAGAGCACATAGCGAAGAACCCATGCCAGCATGCCGACAAGTAAGATCCATTTGATGCGCATGAAACGGAAGAAGAGGGGGAGGAGAATGATAAACAACGTTTCCGACATCTGGCCGAAGGACATCTTGAAGCCGGGATTGAGAATTCCGTTGAAATTTACAAACACCGGTGCATAAGCGTAGTAGGTGGAAAGAGGAATGCAGATGAGAAACGAGCTGATGATAAAGACGACGAAAGAAGGACTCTTCAGTTGTGCCAATGCATCCAGACCCATGATTTCACGGAAGGTGACCTTTTCCTTTGCCGAAGGGGGCGTATGTGGAAGTGTATACGCATACAATCCCATGACCACACCCGCAGTGCCTGCGATCCGGAGCGGCAATCCCGTTTCATCTGCACCCAGAACTGCGCTCACGAGAATACCGGCAACAATCCAGCCAACAGTTCCGAAGACGCGGATGATGGGGAAATATTTTTCCTGTTCGGTCATATGATGGAAGGCAAGTGCGTTCGCCAATCCGATGGTCGGCATGTAACAGATCATGTGCAGCAATAAGAGAAAGATGAACCAGCCGGCGGCCCCTGCTTCTGCTGCCAGCGGTGCCAGAAACATGGCCACACCACCAATGATATGGAGCATACCGAGCACTTTCTCTGTTGAGAAGAACCGGTCTGCAACCATTCCGAGAAAGAAGGGAGAAATTATTGCGCCGATCGGCCCCACCGTATAGGCCCAGTAGATGACATCAGTCATACCGATGCGTCCCATATAATTACCCACAGTCACATACCACGCACCCCAGATGAAAAATTCCAAGAACATCATACCGCTGAGTTGGAAGTAAATCGATTTTTTCATACTGCCCCTTGCTAAGGAAGATGGATGATGTTCCCTGTCTTCACCGACTCGTCGGCTGCCAGTACAATGCGCAGGCTGTTGACAGCGTCGGCAAGATGTTCACGGAGGTCGAGATTGTGCCGGATCGACCGGAGAAAATACGCCTGCTCCCGGTTACATAATTCCTGGTGATTTGGTTCGTCGCTGCAATCGATAACAATGTTCTTTCCGGATGCTGCATCATGTTTGATGAGCCTGCTGGTTTTGGTATGGGAATCGATATCGGCCGATCCCCCCTCCTTCGCTGCCTGCGGCTCTGCCATACTGATGCATCCCAGTGGACCAATGACATCTTTCACGAAGTACGCAACTTCGCTCATCATCGGACCCCACCCCGCTTCGTACCATCCTACAGAACCATTTTCAAACACGAGCTGCAGCTGACCGTAGTTATACATGGCTTTATCGATTTCGTCGCTGAGGCGAGCTCCAATTGCCTGAACACGGAGCGGTTTCGAACGTGTCATCTGGCACATGATATCGACGTAATGAACTCCGCAATCCACAATCGGCGACATTGATCGCATGAGACTCTTGTGGACTTCCCATTCGCTGCCGCTGCTTTGTTGGTTAAGATTCATTCGCATCACAAGAGGAGCACCTAGCTGTCGCGCCTCCTCGACAAACCGTTGCCATGCAGGATGGTGTCGCAGGATATAGCCGACGACTACTTTGTTCTTCTTTTCCTCCGCCAGGAGCGCTATTTCTTCCGCTTCGCGAACTGTACCTGCTATCGGTTTCTCAACAAACACATGCAGTCCCGCCAGAAGAGATTGGAGAGTCAATTCGTAATGAGTCTCCGGGTAAGTGCATATCGCAACGGCGTCTGCTCGGCTGGATGCAACTGCCTCTTTCAGTGACGAATAGAGTGGTACATTCCCGAGTTCCGTCGAGAGTTTTTGAGCTCTCTCTTTTGACCGATCGAGAAGTCCCACCAGATCAAAGCCCTGAAGCTGGGTATACGCACGAGCGTGGGAAGAACCCATGTTCCCGCACCCTACCACAACAACACGCACATTCTCCAATGTATTGTTCCCGCTATTGTTTCAATTCCATCAACCAGATATTTCTGTACTGCACCAGGTTTCCATGATCCTGCAACAGGAGTCCGCCGGCTAATGTGACATCTTCATCGAGAGCGCCGCCGGTCGGTCCAGGCACTGCAAGGTTTTCATGTATCAGCACACCGTTATGCAGAACTGTCAGTTCTGCATCTTTGGTTTTCTTCCCTGCCTGATCGAACCTGGGCGCGCGGAACGTGATATCATAAGTTTGCCACTGACCCGGAGGCGCACACATGTTAACACGCGGCCGGGCAACCTTATAGATTCCGCCGCACTCATTGTCCTCTCCTTTGAGGCCATAACTGTCGAGGACCTGGACTTCATATCTTCCCTGCAGGTAAACGCCGCTATTCGCCCTGCCTTGCCCTGTCGCTTCCGGCATGACGGGTAACCGGAATTCTAGATGCAGCTGGAAATCAGAAAACTTCTGTTTCGATACAATGTCACCTGTACCCGGCGTCACTTCTGCAATGCGGTCCTGGACTTTCCAGCCGACAGGTGTTCCCTTCTGTTTCACATCGCGCCGTTCCCAACCATCCAGAGTAGTTCCATCAAAAAGAATCACCGCACCGGTTGGCGGTTTGGCTCCAAGAGTTGGAGGGAGCCGCACCACATGCTTCAGTTCAAATAGTTGTGCCTCCTTCATTCGCGATCGACCGGAAACGACACCATCAGAATACGTCACCTGAAAAGATGCCAGATTGAGAGAGGAAGACCCTGCAGTTGTGGGAATAAACTTCCCATTTTCCAGTTGGGCCTCAACCGAGATCGGAAAGGATAAATCTCCTTTTTGATCAAAATACTGTTGAATCGTGAAACCATAATTTTTCCCACCAAGGACAATTACCTGCACCGCCAGTGGAGACACTGCCCCCTCATTGGACACCACATATCCCTGATAATCTCCCATCACAGGATCCAGCGCGCTCGTCTCACCTTTCATGGTGGATGTTGTTGGAGAACACGATGTGATCATCAATGTGCTTGAAAGAATCGCCAGGAGCATAAGAACAGTGTTCTTCTTCATTGCGACACCCTTCCTCATTCAATTTTTGTTGACTGAAATTCGCAGCCCTTCCGGTTTTCCCCCCTCGGGTGTGCGAAAACGAGCGCAAGCACCCCAATCGCCACCACCGTTACTAATTTTCATCATCAGGGAGTTCCAACCTTGTTTGAGTACGGCCGGAACAACGTCTTCTCCCGGTGTTACCGCCCTTGCAGCTTCTTTGGCGTGGATAAGTTCACCGTTGAGCCACACTTTGAGTCCATCATCGCTCCCGACTTCCAATTGTGCTTTGCATTCTTTTGGAGACCAGACATTGGTTCGGACATAGACCACCTTCAATTCGCCTCCGATGATTTTATCAAACTCAAGCCGCCACAGCCGGTTCGGGTCGGTCATACTCTGGAATGGTATCCACTGCACTGATGAAGCATCTGCCCTTTCCGGTGCGAACGCTTCCGCGAAGAGATTTGCATTTTCCTTTATGTAAGGACCTGTAATTTCCCAGGAGGTGATATAGTCCTCGAGGCGCTCAATAATTCCGACAACTCCACGAGCCCGTCGGACGAGTGCATCATTCTTGGAGCTTTGTGCAATTTTCTTGACATCTGCGGTAATGGCAGGGCCTGCGGTTCCGGCAATCCTCTCTGCGATATTCACAACGGCTGCTTCCGCTTCCTTTTGCAGCAGTTCGTCGTTCAGGTAGCCTGAAGCCAATTGAAATGCCTCAAGCGATCGAGCCTCTCCCACTGCTGAAAGCAACAATTTGAGCTCCTCTTTATTGGGAGCGATCTTCATGGCTTCCTGATATTTCCTGGTCGCATCATTGGCCGATTGTTTGGTATCGAGCCCAATGAGTCGAACTGCTCCCCGAAGTGCCAATGTGTTTTCTGTGATCACTTTTGCAGTCGTGGCTATCTTCCATAGATCGGTATACGGTTCTGAACTCGGCCATTCAGAAAGTGCACGGATGGCGGAGAGACGGATTTCACCATTCCTATGATTCAGTGCCGTGCGGAGAACCGGTAATGATGCGGGGGCTCCAATTTTTCCAAGAACATTCACAAAGGAAATGATAACCGCTTGTTTCTTTATCGAAGGATAAGCTGCCAGAATCGCTTCATCCTCCAGTGCAGGAGCAGGAATTCGTTTTGCTATGGCAACCAGGGCCAATTCAAACTCACGCCGCTCGGCGTCATCCTTCGCCAGGGTGAGAAATTCCATCATGGCGGGGATTTCATCAGCAGTTCCAAGCACCTTCAGTACTTTCGCCGATTCCAGACGAACCGCGACAGCAGGATCTTTGGATGTTTTCAACAGCGCAGGTATGGCGGAACTCATCTTTCGCTCCCCCATACTTTTGATCACTTCCACTTTTACTTTGCTGTCACCTGCTTTTATCAGCTGAAGCAGCGCTTCCTCGGTGCCCTGAGCGTTAAGTTCATTGAGACTATTTCTCGCGTCGTTTTGTTCTGCGCCTTTGGATGATGCTGCCGCACGAGCCAAAAGCGGTACAACGGTCGCATCGCCCATGTTTCCCAGGCTTCTGAGAGCTGCAGATCGGACACGTTGGTCTTTCGATGAGGCCGCAGAAGTCACAATTTTTTGGAGCTCGGCATCACGGTGATTCGAAAGTGAAGCAACCAGTTGAGCCTGACAGGCTGGAGGCAAACCTTGATAGGTGCGAGCGATCGTCCTTACCTGCTCAATG
>JAERML010000227.1 GCA_016844425.1 Bacteroidota bacterium | reverse complement strand
CGCAGAGACGGTTCGGGCCCCTATGCATGCCATTACGGCCCTCTGCACCGACCGTTCCACTTCAAGTGAGAACTCCGGTGCATCCCCCGCTGGCCTGCCGATTCGATTCTGGAGATACTGCGACCCTCCCAGATCATCGCTCATCGGTCCCACAAGCAGCAAAACCTCGCCAGCGTTCTTCACGTATGATCCCACCATTTTCTCCACTTGGTCCATAATTCCGAGCATGCCGATGACTGGCGTGGGATATACCGCGGATTCAGGGCTTTCATTATAAAAGCTCACGTTTCCACCAGTCACAGGCGTGTCAAAGTACCTGCATGCTTCTCCAATACCAGTGACCGCCTCCTTGAATTGCCAAAATACCTCGGGGTCATATGGGTTTCCAAAGTTAAGACAATTGGTGATCGCAACCGGCGTAGCTCCAACACACACAACGTTTCGGGCAGCCTCCGCTACAGCGATCTCCGCACCCTTCCTGGGGTTCAAGTACACGTAGCGAGCGTTGCAATCCGTCTTTACAGCAAGTCCTTTCGTCGTACCCTTCACCCGAATGACTGCAGCATCACCTCCATTGGTCAGTACACTGTTCGTCCGCACCATGCTGTCATACTGCTCGTAGACCCACCGTTTGCTCGCGATGCTGGGATGACTGAGCAACGCCATGAACTCAGCCTTCAGATCGCCCGGCAGGTCGAGGGTGCGCACGTCGTATGCACGTGTCTCCCGCAGGTAGCCAGGTTCTTTCGCTTCCCAGGTATACACAGGGGCATCTCCACCGAGGACCAAGGATTCCGGTGGGATCCTTGCAACCTCCTTGCCGTCGACAAGAATCCGAAGCCAATTCGAATCTTCGACAACTCCTATGACTTCCGCATGTAAGTCCCACTTGACAAAGATCTTGTTAACATCTGCTTCATGTCCTTTCTGAACAACGAACAGCATGCGCTCCTGTGATTCCGAGAGCAGAATCTCATAACCTGTCATCCCAGACTCACGCAAAGGCACACGCGACAATTCCACGGTCATGCCCGCAGGGCCCTTGGCGCTCATTTCTGATGTCGAGCACGTGATGCCAGCTGCACCCATGTCCTGGACACCCACCACATACCCGGTTCGTATTGCTTCCAGCGTCGCTTCGAGGAGGAGCTTCTCCGTGAATGGATCGCCGACCTGAACCGCCGGCCTCCGGGCTTCCGAAGCAGCGGAAATTTCTTCAGACGCAAACGTTGCTCCATGGATCCCGTCGCGTCCCGTAGAGGAACCCACGATCATGACGCTATTTCCTGGGCCTTTTGCGAGTGCCTTCGCCACACTCCCATGCTCCACGATGCCAACGGCCATTGCATTCACAAGCGGATTTCTGGCGTAGCAGTCTTCAAAGTAGACTTCACCTGCGACGGTTGGAACTCCGAAACTGTTGCCGTAATCCCCGATGCCTTTCACAATTCGCTTGAAGAGATATCGAATGTGCGGATCTGCCAAATTCCCAAATCTGAGCGAATTCAAAGCGGCAATTGGGCGTGCGCCCATCGAAAAGATGTCTCGAAGGATCCCACCGACACCGGTGGCCGCGCCTTGGTACGGTTCAACAGCAGAAGGATGATTGTGGCTTTCGATCTTGAACGCCACAGCGAGCCCGTCTCCTATATCCACGAGGCCAGCATTTTCTTCCCCGGCCGCCACAAGTAGCCTGCCCCCCGACCTCGGGAGGGTCTTCAGCATGGCGATGGAATTCTTGTAACTGCAGTGCTCACTCCACATGACGGAGTAAATCCCCAACTCAGTGTACGTGGGGACCCTCCCGAGAGTCTCCAGGATCCTTCGGTACTCCTCCTCAGTCAGACCGTGTTCGCGTGCAATGGACAAATCAACCGTCGGTTCGTCTTTAAAAATCGGTTTAAATTGAGACATGTAAGTTCACGTTGTTAAACATTTTATTCTACAATCATGAAGCATATTCCTGATCAGTCACTAATTCCGAGAAGGTCTTGCCCCTTTTCGACAGGCATCCCTACGACTGCCGAGACGGTTTTTACCACCCCATCCCGGTCAGCCTTCAGCTCATTTTCCATTTTCATGGCCTCGAGGATGATGAGTCCTTGCCCCTTCTGAACAGACACTCCAGGGGCGACGAGCACTCTTACCACGAGCCCCGGCATGGGAGCCCTTACTGTGGTGTGTCCTGTCTGTGCTGCCCCTGCGGCACGCAGGCTTCGCATCAGGTGCGTGCGCTGATCGTCCACACTGACGGAGACCTCTTTCCCGTTCAACGACAATGTGAATTGGCCGGATTGCTCGCCGGGTGCCTGATTTGCCCAGAGGCGATAGATCCTGCCATTCAACGCCATCAAGGTCGTTCCGTTGACCTGTTTCCGAAACGTGACCGAAACCGTGCGCCCGTCGATGTGGATCGTGTGGTCACCTTCGAACCGGACCAAATGCGTCCGTCCCCGAAGGCGCACCCGATACTCGCCTTGACCTAGCGGAGAAAGTCCCGTTTCTGGAGCATCCATGGCGTTGTTGTTGGGGTCTCCATGACTGTGCGGGAGCTCGTGCCCGGACAATGGTCATTTCGCATGAACGCCGCCGCCACTGCTGCTGCTTCCAAGTCTCCATCGCTCAGCGGATCCAGCAATTCTGCACGATATCGGTCTGCGACGAAATGCGTATCGAAACGTCCGGCAATGAATTCGGGATCTGTGAGGACAAACCGGCAGAACGGGATCGTTGTGTGTATCCCGGCGATGACAAATTCGTCCAGGGCTCGCAGCATCCGCTCCACAGCCTGTTGACGGTCCTCTCCCCACGTCACAACCTTTGCGAGCAGCGGGTCATAGAACATCGAAACTTCGTCCCCCGACCGGACCCCATTCTCGACCCGGATGAACGGACCCGACGGAGGTTCGACGATGTGAAGGCGCCCTGTCGAAGGGAAGAAATTGTTCGCAGGATCCTCCGCGCAGATCCGACACTCGATGGCATGGCCCCGGGGCCGCACATCCTCTTGCCGGAACGATAGTTCCTCCCCTTGCGCAACGCGGATCTGCTCCCGAACGAGGTCGATTCCCGTCACCATTTCTGTGATGGGATGTTCCACTTGCAGGCGCGTGTTCATTTCCAGAAAATAGAAGTCCCGGTCGGCGTTGACAATGAATTCGACCGTCCCCGCATTTGTATATCCTCCGTCGACCGCCAGTCGCACGGCTGCGGTACCCATCGCAACCCGCATCTCCGGTGAAACTATGACGCTCGGCGTCTCTTCGATAACCTTCTGGTGCCGCCGTTGAATGGAGCACTCGCGTTCGCCAAGATATACCGCGTGTCCGTGCCGGTCTGCAATAACCTGAATTTCGACATGCCGGGGGTGAAGAACATACTTCTCCAGATACACCCGATCGTCGCCGAATGCACCTCGTGCCTCTGACTGCGCGGCCTGGTACGCGGACGGCAAGCCCGCCGCATCCATGACGATGCGCATTCCCTTCCCGCCTCCTCCTGCCGCTGCC